>JAOZMU010000145.1 GCA_029934165.1 Bacteroidales bacterium | reverse complement strand
AAAATGAATTTAATAAAGTAAGCCATTAAAATTCCTAACTAAAACTAAATCAGGCATAAGCAAAATTATTAATTTTCCATTACTTAGACCTTAAATAGCCCAAAAACTTCTGGAATAACAGATATTTTCGTATCCGAAAGAAAACAAGTTAATTTAATCAACGCCAATAAGGACTTGGTATAATTTGTTATTACGGCTCTTTTTCAAGGCTTATTCTTTTTGATAATTAACATAAAAATATTACTTTCGGGCAATTTTCGTGCATATAACAACGATTTTTAATTAATTGTCATAAGAACTTTTTATGCCGGGTTTGTTCATAAAATCAATTTCCATTGAAAAAAGCGTTATGCGTGTTTTTGCGGATAAAAATGACAAACAGCTTTTTTAGGGCGGCTACGGGCTTTTCGCTTGTAGTTGCCTTGCGCCTTGCGTTTTTGGCAAGTGCGTTTGGCGGAGCTTCCTATCGGTCGCTCGCCAAAACGCAGCCAAAAATTGCAAGCCGACTTTGGCAAGCTACCGCTACAATCCCTGCCGCAAAACGGCTTCGTAGCAAGCGTTATAAGTACCCTTACAAAAGTTCTTCCGTTTTTTATTAACGTAAATTGCTGATTCACAGCTAAAACGTTTCCTAAAAAATAGGTTTTTAGAACGAATATTAAATTAACCTATACCATTATTTGCTGTTTGTTGTTGATTTTCAGTCAAATAGAAAATCGTTGTCTCAATATTAAAAAGTGCCGGACACTTAGACCTTAAAAACAAATTATTTTCTAAATCACTATGGAAAAAAGATATATAAAACCGACCACAAAATCGCCAGAAATCAAATTTTACCCAAGCGAAGGGATTATCGAATTGAAAGGGCGTTCGATTCCAGAAAATGCAAAAAAAATATACGAACCATTGGTAGAAAATTGGATGGGTGAGTATGTTTTGAATCCAGCAAAAATTACCATAGTAAATATTCACTTAGAGTATTATAACACAAGTACTTCTATGTGGTTATTACGACTTTTTGACAAACTTGAAAATATCACGAATACCGAGATTAATTGGTTTTTTGCTGACGAAGATATGGAAGAAGCTGGCGAAGATTACAAAGCACTGATTCAGATACCTTTCAATCTCATCGAAGAGTAAAAAATAATACAGACCTAAATGTCAATTTCTGGTGTCGAAAACAAGATAACAGTCAGATATTCAATAGTTATGAAAGTGCATTTTGAAAAACAAAAAAAATGTCTTTTTCAAAAAAAAATACTAATCACTTGATAATCAGTAATTATTAGTTTGTCTTTTTTACGTTTTGTGGTTTTTACATCAGCTTAGTAATGAAGTCTTTACTAATTTCAGAAAATGTCATGTGAAAACCAACACATAAAAAATGAACCTCAGCTGCAATACAAAATAAAGCTATATCTCTTATCAATAAATAGATGCAGTTATTTTTTAACCAAAACATACAATCTATTTTTTTGCTTTTTCCCTGTTTATTAGCATCTTACATTAATTTGGAGCCTAAAAACAGAATGTCTATCTAATATTTAAGAAAATGAGTAAAAATTTTATTATAGCGGTTTTGCTGATTTGCTTTGCCAAATTATTACACGCACAAACACCCATACACTACCTCAAGAACGAAACAATAGCCTACAATGAACTTATTGAGGCATACCAACGCTTGGCAGACGAAAGTCCTGTTGCAGAGTTGTTTACATACGGAACTACGGATACAGGAAAACCGCTTCATTTATTTGTTGTTTCTGGCGATGGAAATTTTTCGGCAGAAAAAATAAGAAACTCAGATAAATCTATATTGTTGATTAACAACGGAATCCATGCAGGAGAACCTTGTGGTATTGAAGCCTCACTAAGGTTTGCTAACGATATTGTCAAAAATCAATTCAAATTGCAGCGATTTTTGAAAAATGCAGTTGTTTGCATAATTCCAGCATATAATATTGGCGGAATGATAAACCGTAGCCCGCACCACCGTACAAACCAAACCGACCCTATCGAAGCGGGGTTTCGTGCAAACGCTCGTAATCTTGACTTAAATCGAGATTTTGCGAAGTGTAAAACGGCAAATGCTCGTACTTTTGCTCAAATTTTCCATGAGTGGCAACCACATGTTTTTTTGGATACGCATACAACAAATGGCTCAGACCACCAGCATAAAGTTACGTATATTTATACCGAGTTTTCGTATGAAAACGATGTTTTATCAAATTTTGTTAATAATAAAATGTTGCCGCAAGTAAAAAAACGAATGCAAAAAGCCGGCTACGACCTGATTCCGTATGTAAATTATATGTTTCACGACCCGCGACAAGGTATTGCCGATTATGTCGAAACAGCAAGATATTCAACAGGTTACGCATCGCTTTTTGGTACAATATCTATAATGACAGAAAACCATATTTATAAACCCTTCAAAGACAGAGTTTTGTCGGCAAATGAGTTTATAATTTCGTTATTTGAGTATTGTTCTAAAAACGCGAAAGAAATAAGAAAAGTACGAAGCGAAATAAAAAGGAAAATACTATCTGATAATGAGTTTACTTTGCGTTGGACAATGGATTCAACTCGTTGGGACTCAGTGAAATTCAAAGGATACGAAACTTACGATTTTACAAGCGACATAACGGGGCTTCCGTCTCTAGGCTACGACCGCGAAAAGCCTTATAAACAGACAATTAAGTATTATAGATTCTTCAATTCAGAATTAAAGGTAAAAAAACCTTGGGCTTATGTTGTTCCGCAGGCTTGGCACGAAGTTATTGAACGATTAAAACTTAATAATGTTGATATGCAGCGCATTGCAAATGATACTGTGATGAATTTGTCTGTTTTTTACATTAAAGATTACAAATCGCGCAAACGGCTTTACGAGGGACAATTTCCGCATCTCGATGTTCAAATTCGCGACACCGTTGATGCAATTCAGCTCTTTGCCGGCGATTATATCATTCGTCTCAACCAGCTGGCAAATAGATACTTAGTAGAAATGTTAGACCCGCGAGGTGCCGATTCGTTTTTTGCATGGAATTTTTTCGATACTTTTCTTCAACAAAAAGAATTTGTTTCGCCTTACATTTTCGACCAGCGTGCAAAAAAAGTTGTCGAAGAACATCCCGAAATATTAGACGAGCTTGAATTAGCAAAAAAAGAAGACCCCGAATTGGCTCATAATCACTATTATCAGCTTTGGTTTATTTATGTTAGGTCTCCGTTTTACGAAAAAAATCATTTACGATACCCTATTTTTCGTATAGAGACTCAGGCGAAATTAAATATTGCCAAATGACTATTCCAAAAAAAATTGTAATTGCCGTAACTGGCGCAAGTGGTGCTATTTACGCAAAAATAGCACTCGATTTTCTAAAAGAAAATATGGATAAACAGGAAAGCGTTGATGTTGTTTTTTCGGTGGTTGCAAAAAAAGTTTGGAAACACGAGTTGGCACTTTTCGAGGAAGAAAATTATCCGTTTCGTTTCTGGAAACCTGATGATTTTTATGCTCCATTTGCCTCTGGCTCAGCCGGATACGATGCAATGATTGTAATTCCGTGTTCAATGGGAACTTTGGGACGCATCGCTTCTGGAATCTCTTCTGATTTAATTTCACGAACTGCCGATGTGATGCTAAAAGAACGTAAAAAACTCGTTTTGGTTGTTCGCGAAACTCCTTATAATGCTATTCATATAGAAAATATGCGTGTTTTAACCAATGCTGGAGCTGTCATTTTTCCAGCGTCTCCTTCGTTTTATTCGCAACCAACGACTATCGAGAAATTAGCTGAAACAGTTTCATTTCGAGCTTTGGAATTGATTGGTTTTCAGACAAATATCAAACGTTGGGGCAGTTGATTACTTTTCTTTTTTCAAGTCCCATTCAATTTCCATATCCCAATTTGCTCTTATTTCGATGACTTCTTTGTAATAATATACTTTTTCGGGTTGTAATTTATCATCATAATTTCCGGTGTCCCATTCTCCATTTTTGTTACCGTCCTGAAACGCTTTTAGCCGATATTTGCCATGGGGTAAATGATTGATATTTAATATTTTGCCTGCTTTTATTATGTATTTGCGAAGTATTGTTTCAGATTTCAAATTATCATTAAGCAAGTACATAACTGCTTGCTGATTAATTCCTTGAGTGGAAACAATCAACTTGCCGAAATAATCTTCTGGACGGGTGCTAAACCGAAATTCAGTTGAATCGTTGCTTCGCTGATATACATCGGAAAAAGCACCGGGTAATATTCTTATTTCAAATCGCGAATTTTCGGGAGCTACAAAATCAGCGTGATATTTACGCCCAATAGAATCATGTCTTGCCAGCGAAAAAGCAATAGGCGTTTCGGTGGTATCCACTTTTTGAATAAGCTCTATTTTTGATGTGTCGATGGTCGAAATCGGGAAATCTGAATTAATTATAAACGGTATATTATTGTCCCAAAAACCTTTCTGAGAACTCAAGTTGCTGATAATTAATTTAGTAGACATTTTTTCCTCTTCAAAATTATAAGGCAACCTCAAAGTATCTTTTGTCATTACCAACTTTCCTGTTGAGTCTGCCGTTAAAAATTGAGCTTGAAAAACAACAGTATCAGCCCCAAAAAGCAATGTATCCGTTGCCCATATCGTAATCGAATCTTTTTTGTTGGATTCAATAGCGTAGCTCGCTTTTGATAGTTTTGGCTCAAGTAATTCAAATTGCAAGGAATCTGTGAATTTTCTATTAAATTGAAAATCGAATTTTCCAGCATTAAGTCGCTGATATTTAGTAATATATTGGATTGCGTGGTCTTCCTCAAAAAAAACAATTTCTAATGAGTCTGGCGAATATTTAATATTCCGAACCACTATAACAGAGTCATTATCAAGTGTATCCGTTCGCGAAATCAGAGTTGCTGTTGGACGCATTATTTGAAGCTCGAAACCAATTTGTTCATCTGGCAAATCAAACATAAAGTTCATATTTCCATCTTTTAGTGCAAAGATCAGATAATCAGCGTCAGACAAATTATTTATACTAAATTTCCCGTTTTCATCTGTTTTGGATATGTAATTTGGTATTTCTGTTTTCGGCATAGAGTCAACAGGATTTTTATATGCCATAACATAAACATCTTTAACTGATTGCAATGTTTTTGCATCAACCAATTTGCCACCAATCCTAAGAGAATCCAAAACCACTCCCGTTGAAAAAACAAATTCATAATTTGGCATTTTATTGTCTGCATGCAAATCAACAATCGAATTATTAAAACTAAAAGTGTATGTTGTGTTAGAATCTAATTCGACATCGTCAAGGTCTATAATCAACTCTTTACCACGCACATATACAGGTGGCAACTCTTCCATCGGCGGCGAAATCATTAACTCGGCATTAATATTTTTTAGTACAATATATTCATCGAAAGAAATCGTAACCCTATCTTCCTTAAACTCAGTCGAGTAATTGCTCGGCTCGGACTCCAAAACAACAGGCGGAATTTTATCAATATCACCACCGTTTGGCGTGCCACGATTGGCACAATGAGCGAAAAAGAATAAAACAAAAACAGCTAAATGTATTATTTTCAGCTTATCAAGCAGGCGTGTAAAGATAATTGACATTTTTTTTGTTGTTATTAACCTGAATATCAATAGAATACTTGTCCTAATAAATTGCACTATGTGGTTATAAAACAAATTGGTCATGAGTTTAAATTAAATATAGCGTTAAGGTCTAAAACTAATTTTTGCAAAACCTTTGGTCTGTTTATTAGCAATTTAGGTAATATTGAACGTAAAAACTTTTGCGAAAATGCTTAATTTTCTGGCTCTGCAACTTCTTCGATGATATTGCCAGTCGCAGCAGCAGGTGCAGTAATGCCCAAGATATTGGAAATTGTCGGAGCAATATCAATAGGCTCAATTTTTCGTGCAATTCGTTTAGGTTTTATTCTCCAACCATACCAAAGCAGCGGAACGTGTGTTAACGCCTCATAACCATTACTATACGAGGTTTTGCCGTCAAGGTCTTCTTTCCAACCCGGATGCAAATTTATGAACAAATCGCCAGAGCGTTTTGGATAATAGCTGTTTTTCATTTTACGATAAATTCCTTCGGGATAATAATTTTGCTCAAGCCGAAAAGACGGCATTACTTCCGAAACAGCTTGAAAATCAGCAATAAATTCAGCAGATATTTCTTGAAAATGCTTCAGGCTTTTCTTTTTTTCTTCTATAAAATTTCTGTTTAAGTAAAATTGACTATTGGTATAGAATTTCACGTAATCGCCCCTGCCATGAACATTTTTCAGTAATGAGACTAATAACGAGTTAGTTACTTTGTAATTGAATTTTCCGGTTGGATAATTATTTTCCTTTAGATATTCGTAAGAGTAATCAACTCCATGGTCTGAAGTAATATAGAGCAAAAAATTCTCCTTTCCGATATTCTTTTCAAGATATTGAACCAAAGCTGCAATATTTTGATCTAAGCGATAAAAAACGTCTGCAATTTCTACCGAGTTTGGCGGGAAAGCATCAGCTAAATATCCCGCAGTAGAAAAAGAGACCATCAGTAAATCCGGCGTGTCATCTTTTCCAAGATTTTCGCTTTCTATTGCTGCAATCGCAAAATCTTTTGTAAATGCGTTAGCTTGTGGTGTTTGCGCAAAAATTGAAAATTCGCGTGTTCGTCGATTAAGATTCTGCAAATCGTGCGGAAATTTTTTCAACAAACCCAGATAACCCTTTTCATAAGGATTTTCGTCGGGAAGACAATCCGCATATTTGTCCGGAGAAAGAAGAAGTGTCCACTCTTTCGTCAACGAAATACTCGGTATGTTTTCTGCGTTGAAATCGTTTACCCATGCAGGCAACGATTTCATGTAATAATCGCTTGTAATCCAACGACCTGAACGGTCATCAAACCAAAAAGCACCATCTGGTTTTTTGCCACCAGAAAGAATTGCCGCATTTTCGCGCATTGAGATAGAAACCACCCTCGAACGCCCATTTGTTGCCATTTTTAGCTCATCGGCAAGTGTTGGAGCAACTAGCAATCTTGGCGAACAATTTCCTTTTTCGGAGCTACTCCCAACGGCGCGTTGACGTTTGTCGGCTGTACAAGAAATTAGGTTTTTTTTTCTTCGGTCGTACCATTCATCGGCAATAATTCCATGAGCATTTGGATAGCAGCCAGTTGCAATGGTTGCGTATCCCGAAGCCGTCTGGTTTATGATGCAATCGAATTGAGTATTTTTACAAAAAATTCCCTCTTTAATTATCTTTTTGAAGCCATCATCATCAAAATTTTTGCCAAAACGTGCAAAATAATCATATCGCATTTGCTCGATAACAATGCCAACAACCAATTTAGGAGGCGAATTGGTCTGCGCATAGGCAAAATTCACAGCAAACCAAAACAGGAATAATATTGCAATTTGTTTATAAAATAATTTATACATAAGTATTTTTTTGATACGACCATCGACTTACAACTACAGCCAATATTTAAAATAATTTGCACAAAGGTACAGAATTTTTAGAAAACGAAACAGTAGAGCCGTAAAGAACAGGATTTGTTCATAAACAATCAATTTACATTGAAAAAACAACCTGCGTGTTTTTGCGAATATAAAGATAACTTAATGATAATCAGACTTTTTAGGGCGGCTTCGGGCTTTCCGCTTGTAGTTGCCTTGCGTCTTGCGTTTTTGGCAGTGCGTTTGGCGGAGCTTCCTATCGGTCGCTCGCCAAAAC
>JAOZMU010000144.1 GCA_029934165.1 Bacteroidales bacterium | reverse complement strand
TAACCTAAGTTGTTAATTCACAGCTTAAACGTTTCATAAAAAATTGGTCTTAGACCTTACTTTGAAATATACGCAATTATACAATTTCTGTCATTTAAAATCAATTTTTAACCATTTATTTCTATTAAAGCCAAATTCGGTCAGAAAGCATTTATTGTATTCATTATCAGTAAATTAAATATTCCGTAATACGCCAAAATATTTGATTCTTTATGTTAAAATTGCCCTATTTTGTATAAATTCAGACAAATTTTGCGCATTAAATCCAATAGGATGTAACATTACAGACTTTTATTGTGTTGTATATCATGCAATTAATAAAATCTGACCGAATTTGGCTGTAATAGATTTATTTTTGTCCAAAGCCTAAGTCGAACATAATTCGTAGAATTATTGAGTTTCCATTTCTAAACCAGACTTTTTCGTTAACTTTGTTTCAGCCGAAAGGTTTTGTATGTTGTCTTAGTTTTAAATTAATAATAAAAAAGCACTATGGATATTCTTAAGAATTTGATTTATACCGGATTAGGATTTGCCTCAATGGCAGCAGATAAAGTCCAATCGACAGTTTCTGATTTAATAAAAAAAGGAAAACTCTCAGATGTCGAGGGAAAAAGAATTGTTGATGATTTTCTGAAAATGTCGGAAGCAAAAAAGAACGAGTTTGAAGAAAAATTTAAAGGTGCTGCCGAAAATGTTGCGCAACGTTTTAACTACGCTAAAAAAGAAGAAGTTGAAACATTAGAATTGCGTATTTCTCGCCTTGAAACACGAATAGACGAGCTGACCGGCAAAGAATCCAACGATTAAAAAACTCTTAGAGCCGATATTCAATCCTTGTGTCGGCTCATAACAAACTGATTTTCAGGCTGTATCCTTTTGTAAGGTCTAAGACTTATTTTTATATTTACTTATTTTCAATCGTTTTTATGAAGATATTTTTTTCTACCATTTTAAGCATCCTTTTAGTATTTACCGACAGTCTTTTTGCACAGCGCACAGTAGTTAGTGGCAACCTCGAAAATTGCAACGCCTGCAAAGAGATTTTTATTGATGATGTTTGGGGCGAAACCGAGGTTGGTTACGCCCCAATAAATATGAACGGAAATTTTAAAATTACTGCGCATATCGAGCATGAAACAATTTGCTCTATGCACTTCAACGACGAAAATTCAACGGTAATAATTCTGTCGCCTGGCGATAGCGTTTACATAAAATTAGATTATAATAATCTGGATTCTATGGAGATAACAGGTTCGGAAGGCACAGATTATTTGAAGCATATTAACAAAAATATTGCTGTGTTTACCGAAAAAGAAAACGATGCAAGAAAAGCCTACGAAACGCAATTAGAAATTATTCGACACGAGAAAAAAAATTACATACGCTCTTTTTTGCAATCTGACACCACTTTGGCTTCCTTTATTCTGCTAAATGAATTTTCGCCCGAAAAAGACTTCGAGCTTTTCGAATTGTTAGTAGATGCGCTAAAAAATAAAGACCACACAAATCCGCTAATCGACCATTTATCAAGCTATTACGATGAACTGCTACAAACCCGAAACTTGCTGAATATTGGCACTTTAGCTCCCGAAATAAAATTACATACTGCAAACGGAAAACCAATTGAACTTTCCGACCTAAAAGGCAAATATGTTCTGATAGATTTTTGGGCTTCGTGGTGCGTGCCTTGCCGTGCTGCAAATATCCGATTAGCAAAGATTTACGAAAACTATAAAAAATACGATTTCGAGATTTTTGGAATTTCTCTTGACAGAGATTTTAACGAATGGAAAAATGCCATTTCTGTCGATAGAATAACGTGGTTGCAAGCAAGCGATTTGAGCGGTTTTGACTCGGAAGTAGCTCAGGCATATAAAGTTAGCAGTATTCCGTTTACCGTTTTGATAGACAAAGAAGGAAAGGTTATTTGTACTGATTTACGCGGCGAAGACCTTGAAGACAAGCTGAAAGAAATACTAATAAAATAACGCCCAAAAGCTCTGTAAAATAGTTTTATGCGTAGAACCGATAATGAGAATATCGTTAATTTGTTAGTAGTTAATATCTTCGGTGGGATTGCCAAATTCTGAAAATGTTTTTTCGAAGCCATTTTATTCTACCAAATTCTTCTTGAAAACCATCGGAAAAAATATAAAATATATGTCTGCAGACCTATAAAACCCAAGCGCCACAGTTTCTATAACTGCCTTACAGTCAGGCAGTAAAGCAAAAATTGGACATTTTTTTAATTTAAAATAATTGATATGTAATGGAAAATTAATAATTATTAATTTTCCATTACTTAGACCTTAAAAATCGTAGTAAAAATTATTTAGTCGAGTACGAAGTCCGAAAAATACCCATTTTGTATTGCTTTTTCCGTTGATATTTTCGAATTGTCTTAAATCTAATCCACCAAAAAACTGCATATTTGTACGCCTATTTACTATATACCCTAGTGTTACAGAATAGTGCGAAATATCCGTTTCCACTCCTTGCGCTAATTCAGATGTCAAACCGTCAATATACTGAGGTTTAGAAATATTACTACCATAATTAATATTATCAACATCTAACCCAGTGGTTGCTCTTGTAAATTTTGCATCAATGAAAAAGTTTTCAAACTCGTATTTTGCTATCACAATTAGTTCGGAAAAATTTGCCCCAAGCGGATGTGCAAGCGGTAAATTCGCGTGAGAATAATTTTGTTTCCATGTTTTATGTCCATAGGTAAATGGTTGAACTTCATTGTATTCGGCTTGAAAATACATTCTTTGTCGAGAAAAATAACCATGAAATAAATCAAAACATTTTATTCCAAACTGAAAACCATATCGGTTGTTTGCATAATGTTCCGAATCGCCAATGTGGTCAAATTCAATGTTGTCAATTAATCCTTGAGCGTAAATGGCAATCTGGTTAGAAATGCGTATTTTGGCATTTATTCCAATCATATTATTGTGATTATCATCCAATCCGAAGCGCGCTGTTTTGTAAAAAACTATTGGCACAAAATAATCTGCTGAGAATTTATTATTATAAGTCGAATCATTGCTTGATTGCCAAACAGTGCTTTCGAAAACACCAACCTCAACAGCCTTAAAAGGTTTCCAACTCAGATAGTTAAAAGCTCCATGTTTTCTAAATCGTTGCGACAACTCATTGGAGCTGAACAGCCAATAATCTGTTTCAAATCCAAAATACTCAGTAAACATAGTTGTATATTGTAAGTTTTTATACCGCAGCGTAAATTTCAAAAATGGATAAGGCATCGCATTATCCGACAGCAACAAGGAACGATAGCCATGCCCGATAAAACTCTTGTCGTGCCCAAGTTGAACATTCAACCAATCGGTTGGCGAGTATGAAAAATGTCCTGCTGCCCAAGCATAATCATATCCGTCCTGATAAAGTTTTGGAACGCCCTGTCCGGGCATAGATACCTGACTACTAATGTATTGTGCGATATAATCAGGAAAAAAACCTTGTGTTTCGTAGAAAGTTCCATGGAATGCAAAGCTCTTGCCGATAGAACCACGCAACTCAACCCCGCGAGTATTAAACGACATTTTTGCGAATGACGAGCGAATATTTCCAAACTGTATGTTCGTTAACACATTGATACCCAGCGTAAAATCATCTTCACGAACCGAAATCAAATCATCTGTAAACAGGTGCGCCCATATTTTTGATTTTCGATTTTTTATTAATTTTTCATGCCAATTATTGAAATAAAGTGTAGAATCAAGATTGACATGAGGAGCAAAATCATCGGTCAATAATGGTCGAAAAGCAGTGTGAATTGGCAGATTTTGCTGATTGATAACGGTATTTATACGTATATCGTAATTGTTTCCCAACGGAAGTACTATTGGTTGAGATTGCGTAATTTTAACTAATAAAATTAAAATTACACACAGAAAAAAGTATCGAATATTCATGCAGTTATTACTTATTCTTACGGTTCAACTTTTTGAAATCCTTTTTTAAAAACGCAGCAGGTTTTCTTTTAGAAATTTTATGATGCTCAAAGTAATAAAGCTTTGCATCTGAAGCACTTAGAATCAATTTCCAAGCACGAACAGTACTTTTGTACTTTTTTTCGGGTGCAACAACATGCAAAAACACAATGTCTGCATCGGCATTTTTTATCGCCTCATTTATTTCCTCGCGCGAGACTATTTTTATCTTATGTGGATAGAACTCTTTTATCTCTTCTACGGTATTTATCTTAGCCTCAAGGTCTTCCTTGATTACATACAACATTTTGTCGTTTATCTTTTCGACGTTTTTGTTGTAGTTTTTCATCATCTTTCTCTCAGACCATTTTGGATTTTCTTTTGTGAGTTTTATGTGGTTTTTAATAAATTTTATGCCTACGCCTAATTTATTGATATATTTACCCTGGTCTCCGTCAACATACGATAAAGGAAAATTTGCTATTGTAGGCATATCAACATCACGTCCTGAGCTATTTCCTAGTACTAATGTGAGAAAATCGTATCTTGCTTTCGATTTGTCCTTAGTAAACTGAACTTCTGTTTTGAGTAAAAATGCCTTTCGGTGGTCTTTACGCATTTTATCAAATTGTTTAAAAGTTATAAATTCATATTCCGTAATATCCCAAAATTGCTCAATGTTTTTTCGAATATTGGAATCATAAGCAGACATCATTCGTCCATCTAGCACAACATAAGTTTTTGATTTATAGAATTTTGCAATTTGTTCAGGAGTTCCAACCGCAGATTGTGCGTAAGTCGTAATTCCAATTATCATTCCACAAAGGAGTAATATTAAGTACCTCATAATAAAATTTTTTAGTTATTAATTAAGTATATAGTGATATTAATTAAAAAATGTATATAACATATATTTATTAACTATTTTTTGCCATTGGATGACATTTTAACACGACATTTCGCAAGTAACCGACATCTAAGTGAGTATAAATTTCGGTTGTAATTATAGATTCATGCCCAAGCATTTCTTGTACTGCACGTAAATTAGCACCATTTTCCACAAGGTGTGTCGCAAACGAATGACGAAATGTATGTGGACTTACTACTTTTGTCAGTTTTGTGGCATCTGCTAGTTGTTTTACTATGTAAAAAATCATAACCCGCGTAAGTTTCTTTCCGCGTCTGTTTAGAAACAAAATATCGTCTGAATCGGCATCTATTTTTGTTTTAATACGCTGATTGTCAATGTATAAATTAATTTGATGAATCGCATCTTTGCTGATTGGAACTAGCCGTTGTTTGTTTCCTTTTCCTGTTACTTTAATAAAACCTAAATCGAAATATAAGTTGCTTATTTTTAGGTTTATAAGCTCAGAAACTCGCAACCCACAACTATACAAAGTTTCGATTATTGCTTTATTTCTGTGCCCTTCTGGCTTAGATAAATCTATCATACTCAACATATTATCTATTTCCGTTGTCGAGAGAATTTCCGGTATTTTTTTTTGCAAACGTGGCGTTTCAAGCAATTGAACTGGGCTTTGTTTTATCTCGTCTTCGATAACCAAAAAATTGAAAAACGCTCTAATTCCAGAAATCAGCCGAGCCTGCGTAGATGAACTTATGCCCAAATTTACAAAAAAAGCTAAAAAACTGCGAACATTTTCCGTTTCAATTTTTGTTGGTGTTATTGGTGGATTTTGTTCAAAAGAATACTCTGCAAGATGCTTAATATCACGGGTATAAGATTCAATTGTGTTTGGCGAAAGTGCGCGATCTATTTTGAGATAAAACGAAAATCGTTCAATATAATGCTCCCACAACTCTGTTTTGCTTTTTTCATTATTCATTTTTTATTTTGAATCAGGTTTCCATAGCATCGGCTTATTACACTGAGTAGCAAGTATTTCGAGAAAATCATCGCGACAAATATTTTCCGCACCTAAGCTTTTTAAATGTTGGGTTTCAACCTGTGTGTCAATAATCGAAATTCCACATTTTTTAACTTTTTGCACTAATCCATAAAGTGCTAATTTAGAGGCATTTGAAACGTGATGAAACATTGATTCTCCAAAAAAAGCTCCTCCAATAGCGATTCCATATAGCCCACCAACCAATTTTTCATCAAGAAATGTTTCTACCGAATGTGCATATCCAAGTTCGTGTAGTTTTACGTAAGCGTCTATCATTTCGTCTGTTATCCATGTTTCGTCTTCGTCTTTTCTTGGCGTATTTGCACAAAATTCCATAACTTGACGGAAAGAAGTGTCGAATTTTATTTTAAAATTTCCACGACGAATTATTTGCCTTAAACTCTTAGAAATGATTAAGTTATCTGGAAAAAGAATTTGTCTTGGTTCTGGAGACCACCATAAAATTGGCGAATCGTCCGAATACCACGGAAATATTCCGTTGCAATAGGCTGTCAATAAGCGTTCTGGCGATAAATCTCCACCAATTGCCAGCAAGCCATCTGGCTCGGCAAGGCTTGGGTGAGGAAATAGTATTTTATCCGGAAGCTGAAATATTGACATAAAATATTGTTTATCCTTTTGTGTCAAAAATACCAAGTGGGTCAACAAAAATGCTAAAAACCGAATCTTCGGTATGTATCCACGGAACGACGCTCAAGACGGGAATTTCTGAGTTATCGAGCATCATTTGAGCACTTTTGCCTATGAAATAATCGACAATATCGCGTTCTTGTTGCGTCATGATGATTATTAATCTGGCATCAACTTTACGTGCGTATTTATTGACAAGTTTATAAACAGGTGTTACTGTGTTCTTTACAAGCTCGAATGAGCATTCTACATTTTCTTTCTGGATTATTTTTGTGGCACGGTTCAATCTTGTTAGAAGTTTAATTTCCAAACTCGCACTTTGGGAGCGTTGGACTGTGAGAATGTGAACTTTAGACCCAAAAAAACGTCCATACTCAATTGCTGCCGTAATTTGTTCGCTGCATTCATTTGTCAAGTCTAATGGAATGACAATATTTTTTGGCGTGTTTTCGTAGTCTAAAATATATTTTTGTCCACGTACCGTAACTATCGGATACATAGACTCTTTAATTAAATGAACAGTGTTCGAACCCAAAATTTGTCTTGTCAAAGTAAGCGAATCATTTTTGCCTACCATCACAAATTTAGGCTTTATTTCGTTGGCAACTTCAATAATTTGCTCGTAAACTTTTCCGTAACGAATTATCGTCCGTGCAGGAAGCCCTAATCCTGTTTCTATGTTTTCTAATAGCTTGTCTAACAGTTCTTTTGCTTCGGTATAAACTTTTATCCGTTGTTCGTCCGATGTAAAAAGACGTTTCAACATTGCTGTTTCTTCCAAAACATGGAGTATAACAATCTCAGTATCAGTATCTTTGGCAAAATAAATTGCATACTCAAGAGAAAGAGTCGAACGCTGATGTACATCAATTGCTAACAATATTTTATTTGCAGAAGGTTTTTCCATGTTATTAATAATTAAGTATTTAGTGCAATTTATTAATAATTGTTTTTCTGAATATCACAAAAACTACGGTGTACATTCCCGATTTATAATTTTGTTAAATATCGTAGGCATGATATATTATATTGATATTCAAAACGTTACATAGATTATTTCATTATTACGGAATTTTATGGTTTGTTCATAAAATTAATTCGCATTAAAAGAGAACATTATACGTATCCTTCGGGCTGAAAAGTCCAATTTAATTCTGCCATTTTCAATGCGCAATTGTTACAAACGATTTATTATTTGACTGAAAATCAGCAACAAACAGCAAATAATGGTATATGTTAATTTAATC
>JAOZMU010000143.1 GCA_029934165.1 Bacteroidales bacterium | reverse complement strand
ATTGATTATTAGAGCAATATGTTTTTATACATTGGAAATGTCATACACATTGAAAAATATAAGAATTTCTTTTCGCAAATCCGATTTGCGTTATTGCGATGACTTATCTAATTGCAAATGTATAAAAGAAATGTTATTACTGAAGCCTTATTTGGAAAAATTCTAAAGAACGCTCACAACTATTATGCTTTCAAATGCCATAAAATTTCAAAATATTGAGTTGCTTTGACATTGGCTAATAGCCTAAAAATCAAGATTTAATGACACGTAAAATACTCGCGGAAGGCGTACATTTGAGTCTATGCCCCACGCCCAATCGAAGCGAACAAAATACCCAAGAATACGGCTATGAATACCAAAACCATAGCCTGCAACTAATGGCGAAATATTTTTCTCTACTGTTACAATCACACCACCTTGCTCGCTACCATAAATATCTCTGTTATAGGCACTTTCCTTATCAAAAGGCGACCAACCTGTCCATGCGGAACCGATGTCGAAGAAGCCAACGAGCTGAAAATTATTCAGAAAATCGGAAGCCAAAGGTCGGTTTGCAAAATAGCGAAACATAGGCCAGCGTATTTCGGTATTAAAAACCGCAAAACTATTTCCGTTGCGAATGTTTTGGCTAAAGCCTCGCATATTTGTTGCAACTGTTTGATAGGCATAGTTTTCGGATAAATCTATCTCCGTCCCTCGATTGAAAGTTTCTATGCTTGGTGTAACGTTTATCCAATTATCGACCGCTCCTAAATAATATATTAACTTATTGTTACCCAGCGAAGTACTGGCTGCAAAACGATTCGCCCAAATCAACGACCGATGGATACGCACGTAATGTCTAAAATCTGCTCCAAATACCCATAAATCTGTTTGGCTTTTATCTAAGCGATGATAAAACTCGCCGAAAATTTTGTAACGTGTTCCTTCATAAAGATTTAGCCCAAGACTACGGCTGTTATCAAAAACATATTCGACTTTTGCTCCAGCCGAAAAATGATTGTAACTTTTTAGTCCGTCTTTTTCGCGTAAAGAGGCGTAATCATTGGCTTTTATAGAACTTCTGTCGTGTCTAAAATTAGTAGTAAAACGTACCGAGGCAACTTGGTTAAAAGGATATTTCAGAATATAGAGTAAATTGTGGCTATGTACCTTATTTTCATAGTATTGGTCGTATAAATACGACATGGCTTGTCGATGAAAAATGTACTGTTTATCCCAACGTTTTTTCAAATTTTCGAGGCTAACCAAATACTCATTGCTATCGAAATTGCCGGCAAACCGAACGCCTGCAACAATTCTATAATCCTCAAATAAATCTTGTGTTCCTACTTTAAATAACACATTGAAACCTGGATTAAAAAACACTTCGCCTCCTGTAAAACGCTGATAGCTAGAGTTTAAAAAACTAAAATCTACCTGACTAACGACATAACTGGTGTAAAATGCCGTACGATAATAAATAGGCGTAGGTAATTCTGTCGAATCTTTTTCGTCATTTTTCATTGTACCAAGGCTGTCCAGAAAATATTTTGCGTAGGGCGAATTTTGTTTTTCGACCTCAAAGATATACTGCCTAGTGTTGACAAACGAACTGTCTGGATGGTCGGAAGGCATTGGTGGATTGGCTTTTACAAGGCTGTCGGCAAGACGCATTTTCTCAATGAGAGCTAATCGCTTGCGTTCTTTTTTAGCTAATAAAGTATCAATTTTAATGAATTTATTTGTTTTTTCTTTACGAAATTTTGTTTGTGGTGGCTCAACTTTTTGTGCGGAATTATCGTCAAATGTCGAATTGAAAATTTGATGCAATTTATCTTTCAAAAATACGTCCGTAAAAGTTTTGGTGTTAGCATTATAGCTATGTTCAAGGATACTTCTCGAATAATTGGAAATTGGTTTTGTATTCGTAAAATGCCTATAATGAGTAGTCGTATCAATGAAACTAATTGTGCTATCATATTGAGCTTCAAAACGATTAATAATTCCTGTTTCATCGCTTAGATACCCAAACTTGTCTTTCGATAATTCAAAAGGATGCGACTCGTTTACGTAGGGAGTATTTGAAATACGTGTCAATAATTTCGATTTATTCTTATAATCAAGTACAAATAAATCGTAGGTTGCAGAACGTGGAGCATAATCCTCTTCATCGGTTATTAGGCTATCTCCCAGACGATTAGAAGAGAAAATTATTTTATCTGAATTGTCGATAAAACGAGGGTTCAAATCGTCCGCCAAATCATTTGTCAGACGCTCGAAACTGTTAGATGTCATGTGGAATACGTAAATATCCGACCTTCCCTTATTGTATGCAGACATTACCAAACGTAATCCATCTGTAGAATACGAAAAATCCATTACTTTCTCGACATCAAATAGCCGGCGTTGAATTATTTCTTCGGTCTCTAACAGATAGTTTGTCAGTGTTTTAAATCCTTTTTCTTCGGTAATAAACGAGAACATTTTCCCAGCCGGATGCCATGCAACCAACGGATATGAGTAATCTGTTATCTGAACCAATTTATGCCCACGTTGATAAATTTTCTTCTTCTTACCAGTCTCAGAATCATACAAATAGACTCGATATTTTCCCATCTGATTAGTCGTATAAACAATATATCGTCCATCTGGGCTAAATTTTGCCTGCTGATAAACTGTTTCCTTTTTTGGTTTAATAACACGTTCGGTTTCCGCCGGAAAGTCGCACTCTTGTTCGGTTTTCAAATATTTTTTGCGATAATAATCTCCCCATAACGTCGCCAGCATTTTAAAATCGTAGCCCAAAACAAATAAAAATCCTTGTTGTGCATCTCGATTTACACGCGTCATATATATTATTGATGGTATCGTAGATTTACCAAATTCGTTGGCTACAAATCGCCAGATAGAATGCCCTGCAAATTTGGCATCTTTACCTCTTAATCGGTTGAAATACTTATATTGATTTGACAAAATACCATCTTTGACTTTGTTTTCAGCTTCAAATGTCCATTCGTTTGTTATATAGGCAATTAACCCTTCCGAAAACCACTCAGGTATATTAAGCAATGTCGAACTTGCTAATCTATCTCGGAGATTGCCACCATACAACATTTCGTTGAGAATAAGTTGAGCAACAGCCGAACGTATCTGTAAATCAAAGGATTCGTGATTGCCCTCGAAATATAAAAATACCTTATTATCAATAATTCGCGTTACTCCACCGATGTTGCTTTGGTCGTCGGATGCCGATACGTAGCCAATGTTACTTTGTTTAAATTCGGAATGCTTATTATAAATAACAAAAATAATACGTTTTTCAAGACGGTAATTTAGGTATTTTTCTATGTCAGCAATTTCTTTATCAGCAACACGACTAACATAAGCAGCTAATTCTCGCCCATTAATATCGTAATAAGTATCGAAACGCTCAAAACGGTAGTATTGCCAAAAGAAATAATTGTATTGAACACGATTTTTCCCAAAATCCATTTGATGTCCGTTGTAAAACTGAGCGTTTAAGTCGCTAATATTTAGAGCTATAAATAAAATAACAATTGATAATAATCTAAATATTCGGGTTGTTTTCATCTTTGTTGTTATTAATAAAATAGTTAATATTCGTAAAATAAGCAGTTATTAATTTAAGTATAAATAAGCACCAATAAACCGATAATATCGTTCGTAACTTTAAGGCTAAAAATACAGTATTTAACGTAAAAATTTCAAATTTAGTGCATATCATTTTAGAAGAACAAAAAATGGGATTATTTTGACGTTAATATTCTAAAAATTATTTGTTTATAACAAAAATATCATCTGCTATTTGCGGCAATTGCTCAAGCCGATTTGCCTCTTGGAACAATCCCAAAACTGCTTTTCGTCCTTCTGTGCCAAGACTGAGTATAAATTTGTTGACGTATAAATCAATATGTTTTTGCATAACGCTAAGTGTCATGTCTTGAGCGTATTGACGCACAAAAGAAAACACCGATTCGGGTTTAGAGTATGCGTATTCTATGCTACGCTTTAGTACTCGGTTGAATTTCAGAGCAATATCATTGGGCAAATAGCGAGCTGCAGCAATGCAACCAAGCGGAATGGGCAATTGCATTTTTTCTTCCCAAAATTCTCCTAAATCAATAATTTTTTTTAGTCCTTTTTCTTTATAAGTAAATCTACTCTCATGTATGATAAGTCCTGCGTCAGCTTCATTAGTTAAAACTACATCTTCGATGTCGGAAAATAAGTATTCGACACGGTTATTGTTTGTCGGACAATTCAAACTTAAAAGTAAATTTGCTGTGGTGTTTTTACCTGGAATAGCAATTTTAATATCAGATATTTCATCAGGATAAATTTTATATCTACTTACCAACAAAGGACCATTGCCAAAACCAATGGCACTGCCAGCATCAAGGATTTTATATTTTTTGGATAAATTACCATAAGCATGATAACTTAGTTTCGTAATATCTGTTTTATTGTGAGATGCAAGTAGGTTTAACTCCTCAACATCAGCCATTTCGACTTCAAAATCCAATCCTTCGACATCAATTTTTTTATGAACCAACGCATCAAAAATAAATGTATCGTTGGGACATGTTGAAAAACCCAATTTGATTTTTCTGTTTGCTAAATAACTCATTATTATAGGTTTAAATTTATTATTAATCTTATGAAGAAGTTTTACAAAATTAGGTTTTTATGTTAAATAATACGTATTTATGCAAAAGCATCACCATGTGTAATGTTGTTTTGTGTGATTATACTGTACAAAGCATCGGATAATTGCGTAGTTGCAAGCTCTATATTCCAATTTTTCCTGTTGCGAGGCTCGACATAATT
The DNA here is from genome assembly GCA_029934165.1 of Bacteroidales bacterium. Taxonomy (GTDB): domain Bacteria; phylum Bacteroidota; class Bacteroidia; order Bacteroidales; family JAOZMU01; genus JAOZMU01. Next base: position 3,012 of record JAOZMU010000143.1, on the reverse strand, counting down.
AGATATGGCTCGTATTTGCAAGCAGCTAACTCCTTCATTCATCGAAACATACAAAACGCTTGCACCTTCCATTGTTTCAATATCGGGGTTATACTTGTTTGTTAATTGGCTTATTTTCAAGGCACTACCAGATGTCGTATTTACAGTAATACCAGAAACTTGACGCAAAGCAATACCAGACAGATTGACCTGAATATTAGGCACAATTAATCGTCCGTCAATGAATGGAAAGTGGTTATTATCAGCCAATTCCAATTCAAATATTGAGTTAAATTCGCCACGATTATCGACTCCAATATCGGCAAAACAATCGCTCACCACTTGCACAACACTTGCCATTGGTATCTCCTCTTTGAAACTGCCGGCAATGCCCGCGTTTACAACCAAATCGTAATCGTGCTTTAGCAAAGTCTTTGTCAGCCAATATGTAGTTGCAGGCACACCGATACCCGAAATTAAAATAGTTATATCGTATTGATTATCACGATAATAAAAATAATTATCAATTTGCTTAAATGGAAATCTGGAAATGAATTTATTAATTTCGGACTGCGTGGCGGCTGAGATAAGGATTTTTGTTTGCATAAGAAAATCATTTTTACATTTTTGCCAAAGATAATGGTTCGGTGTTGAAAAACAATTGTAGATAAATCATTTTGGCGTATAGAGTTTTACGTCCAAATTATGGCGGCTTATTTTGTTTTCATTCTGAAACAGTTTTTGTTTCTTTGTCCATTTATTTTAACTTGCACCCAAGAGTGCTATTATTGCAAAGTGTACGGAAAAAAACGGCTGTTATTTTAAGTATAATAGACCAATTGAATTTCGTATGTACTTATAATTGACATTGAATTTCGATTTATTATGGATAATTTTATTGTATCGGCGCGAAAATACCGCCCCGCAACATTTCGCTCGGTAGTTGGGCAAGGGTCAATAACAACAACCCTAAAAAATGCGATTAAAACCAACCACTTAGCACATGCGTATTTATTTTGCGGTCCACGTGGTGTAGGTAAAACTACGTGCGCTCGAATTTTCGCAAAAACTATCAATTGCAAAAACTTAACCGATGATTTTGAGGCATGTAACGTTTGCGAATCTTGTGCAGCTTTCAATAGCTCTCGTTCGTATAACATCCACGAGCTTGATGCTGCCTCTAATAATTCTGTCGAAGATATACGTAATTTAACAGACCAAGTACGTATTCCTCCACAGATTGGAACACACAGTGTTTATATCATTGATGAGGTTCACATGCTGTCGTCTGCGGCTTTCAACGCTTTTCTCAAAACCCTTGAAGAACCGCCAAGTCATGCAAATTTTATCCTTGCTACTACCGAGAAACATAAAATATTACCAACAATTCTATCGCGATGTCAAATATTTGATTTCAACCGAATAAAAGTTGAAGATATTGTTGGGCACTTAGAGTATGTTGCTATAAGTGAGGATATTATCGCGGAAGCAGAGGGACTACATGTTATTGCTCAAAAAGCAGATGGCGGAATGCGAGATGCGCTGTCGTATTTTGACCAGATTGTTAGTTTTTCTGGCAGTAATATTACTTATAGCGATGTAATCGAAAACTTGAATGTTCTTGATTATGAATACTATTTTAAACTTACCGATGCTTTTCATGCAATGGATTACAGCACGGCTTTATTAATGTTCGATACAATTTTGGCAAAAGGCTTTGATGGTCATCACTTTATAACAGGAATAAGTGCGCATTTTCGTGATTTATTGGTTTGTAGAGATGAAGAAACATTGGTTTTGCTCGAAGTAGGGGCTGGTATCAGAAAGCGATATTTAGAACAAGCACAAAAGTGTGATGAGCGTTTTTTACTCAAGGCTTTAACTATTGCTAATGAGTCTGATATTCAGTATAATATAAGCCGTAATCCTCGTTTACACGTAGAATTAGCACTACTAAAAATGTGCGATATAATGCGTGCGCCAGTGGCAGTTGCGGCACCTGTTGTTGCGGCAAAAAAAGATGAAAAACAAGTAAGTAGTCAGGATTCGCCAAAAGTAAAAAAAGTTACTCAGCAGAAAACAACTACTCCGTCTATTCGCGAAATAATAAACGGAGCGTCAGCCAAGAAAGCCGAAAAAAAAACCGAAGAAATTGTCAAAGAAACCGAAAAAGCTACGGTTTTCACGCGAGAGAAAATGGTAGAAATTTGGCTTGAATACGCAAAGAAAATGAGTAAAACACGCCCAAGACTTTCGAGCGCGATGGAATCTCAAATTCCTGTATTGAAAGAAAATTTTGTTGTCGAAATGACGCTGAACAATAAATTACAAGAAGATGCCTTTGTGCAGGTTAGAAATGAAATACTATTTCATCTGAAAAAAAGATTAGAAAATGATAGTATTCAGTTTGTTACAAAGATTGCCAAAGCTCCAAAAAAGAAACATGTTTATACTGCTGAAGAAAAATTTGAATACCTGAAAGGAAAAAATCCTACGTTGTTGAAATTAAAAGAGGATTTTCAATTAGATTTTGCGTAATTTAATAAATTGATTTTCAATATGATGAAAGTAAAAATCCGAACTACATCTATTTATCATGATGTCGGTTTTTTGCGGAAGATGTATATACTACAGTAAATATCATATCCATTGTTACATGGTTTATTCATAAAAATCAATTTCCATTGAAAAAAACGTTATGCGTATTTTTGCGGATAAAAATGACAATCAATTTTTCTGAACAAGCCCTGCTGTTATTTAATGATTAAATAATAACTTAGTATTTTGATTTGTTCTTTATCCATTATCTTCACTTTTAAAAGTTCTCAAATAGTCTGCTAAGGTTTAAGACCTATTTTTATGAAACGTTTTAACTGTGAATTAGCAACTTACGTTAATAAAAAGCGGAAGAACTTTTGTAAGTAAAATGAATTTAATAAAGTAAGCCATTAAAATTTTAGACTTTGGACAATAATAAATTTACTCAAGTTTCTGACTTCGCCCTTACAACTTGATATTTAACACATTGCAAAG
>JAOZMU010000142.1 GCA_029934165.1 Bacteroidales bacterium | reverse complement strand
AACTAAAACTAAATCAGGCGTAAGCAAAATTATTAATTTTCCATTACTAAGTACTATTACAAAAATTCTTCCGCTTTTTTATTAACGTAAGTTGCTAATTCATAGCTAAAACGTTTCATAAAAAATAGATCTTAGACCTTACAATTAATTATATGCACATCGTGCTATTTATCAGGAAACGTATTGTATTGATATTCAAATTAATAACAATTATTAAGGTGTTGATTATTTTTACGCGCCTACTTTCACTAACATTTAATAAACATATAACTAATGAAAAAAGCACATAATATAATACCCAAACAACTGACGTTTGAAAGAATTGCCGAAATTATTGATAATGGTTATAAATTGCAATTATCGGATAAATCGCGCGAATTGATTTTGAAATGTCGTAATTATCTTGATGAAAAAATGAAGGATCAAGTCGAGCCAATTTACGGAATATCAACGGGTTTTGGCTCTTTGTGCAATCACATAATTTCTGACGACCAGCTTGAGCAACTTCAAAAAAACCTTGTGATGTCGCACGCTTGCGGTTTGGGAAATGAAGTACCACAAGAAATTGTTAAACTCATGCTTTTGCTCAAAGCTCATGCGCTTTCTTTTGGACATTCGGGCGTTCAAATCAAGACTGTGGAGCGGATTATTGCAATGTTTAATAATGAGGTCTATCCCATTGTATATGAGCAAGGTTCGCTTGGTGCTTCTGGCGATTTAGCACCTTTGGCAAACTTATTTTTACCATTAATTGGCGAGGGCGAAGTTTATTTTGAGGGAAAAAAATATGCTTCAAAAGAGATAATGGAAAAATTTGATTGGCAACCAATTCAGCTAAAATCGAAGGAAGGGCTTGCGCTTCTCAACGGAACGCAATTCATGAGTTCGTACGGCGTTCATGCGTTTTTGCGCGCTCAGCGAATTTCTAAATTGGCAGACGTAATCGCTGCGATTTCAATCGAGGGTTACGATGGTAGAATTGAGCCGTTTTTTGCTAATATTCACGATGTTAGACCTCATGCTGGACAGATTGAAACAGCAAAAAAAATGCGCGAATTTTTAGACGGCAGCGAAATTATTGCTCGAAGAAAAGACCATGTTCAAGACCCCTACTCTTTTCGTTGTGTTCCTCAAGTTCATGGCGCATCGAAAGATGCAATTGGCTATGTTTCAAGTGTTTTACTAACAGAGATAAATTCCGTAACAGATAATCCAACTGTTTTTCCAGATGAAGATATTGTTATCTCCGGCGGAAATTTTCATGGACAACCGCTGGCACTTATCTTTGATTTTCTCAGCATTGCCATTGCCGAATTTGGCAGCATTTCGGAACGACGAATGTATCGCCTAATTTCTGGTGAGCGCGGATTACCACAATTTTTGGTTGCAAATCCGGGATTAGATTCTGGTTTTATGATTCCGCAATACTCTGCTGCTGCGGTAGTTAGTCAGAGCAAACAGCTTTGTACTCCTGCGTCTGTCGATTCTATTTCATCGTCCAACGAGCAAGAAGACCACGTGAGTATGGGGGCAAATGCTGCTACAAAAATGTTACGCGTAGTAGAAAATACCGAGAAAATACTTGGTGTCGAGCTATTTAATGCAACTCAGGCACTAGAATTTCGTCGCCCGTTGAAATCATCGGCTTTTATCGAAAACTTTGTGAAAGAATATCGAAAAAAGATTGAATTTGTTGAAAAAGACAAAGTTATGTACTCGGAAATGAATAAATCTATTGAATTTATCCGAAAAACCAACCTAGTATAATACTTTATTATTAGTTGAAACTCAATAATTTAGGTTGAATATGACAAAATAATTTTTGTATAAATACACAATATTTACTGGTTTTGTTGAAAAATGTAAATCAGTGAAAAACAGTCTAATCTGTTGAGTCCGTGTTCCAATTTTTGCGATGATAGGAACACGGACTCAACAGATTAATACTTATTTTGAATAAAATTGTTGCAACATAATAAACTGAAATTCAACATGCTGAAAATTTCAACAAAAACTATTATTATCAGCATAAAAAAACATTGGATTATTCTTGGTGTACTCGTCGAATAAGTTCCACAGTTTCAGTGGCTTGACGAACATCATGCACACGTAAGATTTTTGCTCCTCCAATCAAAGCAACAGTATTAAGTACTGTCGTTCCGTTTTTAGCATCTTGTGGCTTTATTTGCAAGGCGTTGTAAATCATCGACTTGCGCGACACTCCAACAAGTATTGGTAGTTCAAATATAGAAAACGAATCTAATTTACTGAGCAACTGATAGTTGTGTTCGATGGTTTTACCAAAACCAAATCCGGGGTCAATGATAATATCTGCAACTCCATGACTACGTAACTGGGAAATGTTGTGAATGAAAAAATCTGAAATTTCCTTTATAACATCTTCATAATGAGGGTTTTGTTGCATTGTTTGTGGCATTCCTTGAGTGTGCATCATAATGTATGGCACGTGTAGTTTGCCAATGGTTTCGTACATAGTCGTATCTGCCTGACCACCAGAAATATCGTTGATAATATCTACTTCAAAATCATTAACGGCTTTTGCTGCAACACTTGCCCGAAATGTGTCGATAGAAATTATGACTTCTGGAAATTTTTTACGAATGTATGGAACTGTCTGTGCCAAACGGTTAAACTCCTCATCTGGTGTAACATCGGCAGCACCCGGACGACTTGAGTACGCGCCAATATCAATTATTTTCCCGCCTTGCGAAATTATCTCATCTGCTCGCCTCAAAGCCTCATTTTTAGTATTATAACGGCTTTGGGCGTAGAATGAATCTGGTGTCGCATTCAAAATCCCCATTACAACGGGCGATGATAAATCAAAAAGTTTTCCTCTGCAATTTATTGTGTGCGTTGGGTTTATGTCAGTTTTCACGTCTTGAAATTGAATAGATTACTGAATTAATCAATTGTTCTTTTTTGGTCGATGATGACTGTTTCGACACTTTCGCTAACTGGACGTTTACCTGTCCATAACCATTTTATGTGTACTTTTATGTCGTTCAATACAAGAATTAGCGAAGGGAAAAATAGTAGAATAAATGCCGTGCCAATAAATACGCCGTATGCCAACGACGCTGCCATTGGTTTTAGGAATTGTGCCTGAAAACTCTTTTCGAGGATTATCGGATAAAGTCCGATTGTGGTAGTGATTGTTGTCAGAACAATTGCTCTAAAACGCGCTATACCAGCACTATATGCTGCATCTTCAACTCTTTGTCCTTCGGATAAGAGAGAATTATATTTGGCAAGAAAAACTACTGCATCGTTAATAATTACGCCAGATAAAGCAACCATTCCCCACGAACTAAGCATGGATACTGGGATTCCCTCGACTCCGTGTCCTAAAATTGCACCTGCCCATGCCAGCGGAATCATCATCATGACAATTATTGCTTGGGAGGCAGACCGAAAATGGATAACTAAAATAAGTATAATTATTAAAAAAGCAATAGAATAATACTTAATCATGTCGCTTGCAGCCTCTTCGCTATTGCGCTGTTGTCCTTGATGCAAAATACGTACTCCGGGATAACTAGCCTGAAGAGCCGGTATTATTTCGGTATTTACTTTTTCAAGGATAGGAGGAACATCGCCAAATTGGTCAATAAGGTCGGCATTTACACGTATCTCTTGCATTGTATTATAACGCTTTATGCTTACAGGTCCACGCTCTATTTTGTACGTTGCCAATTCACTAAGCGGAAAATCGCCGACAGGTGTTTTTATTTTCATGTTTTCGAGCTGCCCAAGTGTTAGGCGGTCTTGTTTCGGAAATCGTACCCATACGCGTATTTCGTCTTTGCCTTTTTGGAGTCTTTGCGATTGTCCGCCGTAAAAACCTTGCCGAATTTGTTTGCTGATGGAAGCATGATTTAACCCCAAATAATACGCTTTGGGCGTTAGTTTTAGTCTGACTTCTTGTTTACCTGCTGCATTATTATCAGTAATATTCATTAGGTCTGGCAGTTTTTTCAGCTCTCCCTTTAGATACTCTTTTGCTTGTCTCAGCTCTTCGCCATTTTTTCCTAATAGGCTGATTGACACAGGACTCCCCCAACGATTGCTGCCGCCGACAGAAATTTTATCAAGCTCTGGAGTTTCGCCAATTCTTTCGCGGACAAGGTTTGATACTTGAATACTTGATAGTTTGCGTCCTTCAATATCGTTCAAAAAAACACGTACTGTACCAGCATGTGAACCAGTCTCTTGACCATCGAATGAACTACCAACAGATGAGAATGTATAGCTTATATAAGGTACTGAATCTTCGACAGAAATTTCGTTGTTGACCTGCCAAACAATTTCTTCAAACTTCTTGACATATTCGGCTGTTTGCTTTTCTCCAGCACCAGGTTTGAACGCAATATTAACCAAAAAGGAATCGAAAGGTATTGACGGGAAAAAAGTGGCACGTATAAATCCGCCGCTAAGAAATCCTACGGTAATAAGAATTATTGCAAGTGGTAGTGTTACCGCTATCCACCTCCAACGAATTGTCCATCGAAGGACTTTTCCGTAAAGGCGAAATCTCATATAATTAATAAACTTATCTATTGATTTTCGCACATTAAATTTTCCAACCTCTTGTTTTTTAAACCTTTCGCGTCGTAAAACATGACGTGTGCCGAGGTGGGCGGGCAAAACAAAAAATGCTTCGATGAGTGAAAATCCAAGGCTGAAAATTACTACGAAAGCAACATCTGCCAAAAATTCCATTTGTCCTTCGATTAGAAGCAAAGGAATGAAAGCAATCATAGTCGTCAAGACAGATGTCAAAACTGCCGGCAAAACTTCCATCGTGCCATCTATCGCGGCACGTCCGGGACTTTTTCCCATCTCGAAGTGGGTAAAAATATTCTCTCCGATAACAATACCATCATCGACTAAAATGCCTATAACCAGCAACATACCAAATAATGAAATCATATTTATGGTTATGCCAAAAAGGTTTGCAGCGATGAACATGGCAAGAAACGAAAATGGAATTCCGGCAGCAACCCAAAACGATAGCCTGAAATTCATGAACAAAGCTAAAGCAATGATTACCATTAGGAAACCAAGACCACCATTGGAATATAACAAATCAAGACGGCTTTTCAACATCTGTAAAAAATCGAATGTGATATACAATTTCATATCAGACTCGAAGTGCTTTATGTTAAATTCTTCTACGTATTTTTTGCAAAATTCTGATATTTTCTCAAGGTCTTCTTCGTTTAATTTATTAACAGAAAAAGAAATACCATTCATTTTGTTGATTTTGAAATCGCTGGACACATCGGCAAATTTCATTTTTATATTAGCAATATCACGAATCCTAATAAAACTTCCATCATCATTTGCACGCAAAATTATTGAGCCAATGTCATCGGGAGAAATGCTGCGTGCGCGTGAACGAATCAGTATTTCTTCCTCGTCAGATTTAATCATACCAGCCGAAATATCTGCATTATTGAGCGAAACAGCTTGTGAAATTAAATCGAAGCTCAAATTATATCTAAGCAGATTTTCCTCTGTAACCTCAATAGAAATCTCAAGAGGCGGATAACCACTTACGTTTATTTGCGTAACAATGCCGGAAGCTCGCAAGTCGTCCTCAATTGTGTTGGCAACATCTTTCAAAGTCATCAAGTCTGTATGCCCAGCAAGCCCAAGATACATGGCTTGTGTCATCGCTCTTTGCTTATAAACTACTGGACGCTCGGCACTTACAGGAAATGAATTTATGCCATCAACAGCGTTTTTCACTTCCATGAGAGTTTCGTCCAAGTCGTATTCGCCAGTTGTGGTAATAACTACTTGCGAAAAATTTTCGGACGATGTGGAGTTTATTTCTTTCAACCCAACCAGACCGCGAATTGCCTCTTCAACACGTTGAGTAATACCCTCTTCCATTTCCTTTGGCGATGCTCCCGGATAGCTAACCATAATGGTAATATTGCGAGGTGTACGTTGTGGAAAAAAAGATTTTCGCATTCCGTTAAGCCCCATTATTCCACCAAGAACAAAAATTACTATGATTATATTTGCAAAAAATGGGTATTTTACAAATTGTTTAATTAGATTCCTCATTGATTGTTATTTAGAGAAAATTAATAGCACCTTGTGCTTAATTTAAGATATTTTCGGAAAATTTGGAAATCGCAACTTTTTTAAATAAAAGCCTACAAAACTTCGACTTTATTTCCTGTTTGAGCATTAATAAGTGGCTCTACGACAAGCAACATTCCATCTGCTATCCCGTTGATTAACACTGTTTTATTGCTTATTTTTAGTATATTGATAATAGTTTTTTGCAATTTTCCGTCCACAATAACAAAAACCTCATTTGAGTTGAAGATGGCATTTCGTGGAACTTCTACGCTTTTTTCGACAACCATTCCCTCGAAACTTGCGTTTAAATATTGCCCTGTATATAATGGGGCATCGGGTCTTGGCGCAATTTTCACAAAAACACTTAACGACTGAGTATTCTTCTCTACAAAATTGCTTATACGAGCAATTGTTCCTTGCCATTTTATTGCTCCATCTTCTGATGTTATTTCAACGTTATCGCCTTTTTTTACCCACTTAATATTACGTACTTCGAGGGGAACAACAAGCTCATATTGGTCTGTACGAATCATTTGCGCAATATGACTTCCTGGATTGGCAACAGCACCAGACTCAAGCATAACATTCGTAAATGTACCATTGAACGGAGCTGTAAGTGTGTATTTTTGCAACCTGATTTCATCACTACAAAGTCCGAAGTATTCGCTTAAAATATTGCGACTTGCAAGGAAAATCTTTTCTTTAGGAGACGCTATTTCAGGTAGTTTCGGGATATTTTTATCCAAATCTACGGCTTCGAAAAATTCGTACCACTTGGAATAACTATCAGGAAAATCTATTTTGAAATCGGGCAACAAACTTGCAATCAAATTCAAGAATTTACTTTTGCGAGCCTTTAATGCCAATCGAGCTTCGGCACTGTAAACCTGCACCAACGCTTGTCCTTGCCGAAATGTTTGTCCTGTTTTTAGCGGTACGCCTGCTGCCGAAATTTTTCCTTGCACTTCCGAAATCAAATCAACCATGCTCTGAGATGCAAGCCGCCCAGATGCCCTGATAGACACTCGATTAGATGTATATGCAACAGGAGTTGCTTTTACAAAACGCTTAATTTCTTTTTGTGCCTGTTTCTCAGGAAGCTCTTTTTGTGCTTCCAAAAATTTCATTGTCAAATAACTTCCTACAACAATAATTAGCATAGAAGTTATAATAATAATCTTTCTCTTGTCCATATTATATACTTTATTATCAAGTGTTTATATCCAAATTTTGGCATAAAATTTCATGACAAAAATTTGCTCATCAAAAATTTAAAAGTAAAAAATAATAGCTAAAAGAAGCATTTTTTATTGAAAAAAAAGATATTTCACCACTATCGTAGATACGGTGTCCCGACTTCAGCTAATATCTACATATTTCGGAGTTTACAAATTAATCTGTATATTTAGACCGAATTTGTATTCAAAATCATAGTTTGGTCATAATTTTTTTTATTACTGTCGATATTGCTTGAAGCAACACTGACAATGGTGAACATAACATTTTTTCAAGGTTTGTTCATAAAAAAATATTTTTTAGGGCGGCTTATCGGGCTTTTTATTAACATAAGTTGCTAATTCACAGCTTAGACGCGTCATAAAAAAATATGTCTTAGACCTTAGTAAAATGAATTTAATAAAGTAAGCCATTAAAATTCCTAACTAAAACTAAATCAGGCGTAAGCAAAATTATTAATTTTCCATTACTATTAGACTTTGGACAAAAAAATATAAATTAATTAATTATGAAACAATAAAA
>JAOZMU010000141.1 GCA_029934165.1 Bacteroidales bacterium | reverse complement strand
AGTTGTTAATTCACAGCTTAAACGTTTCATAAAAAATAGGTCTAAGACCTTATTAACTCAGAACGAAGATTAAATTAACATATACCATTATTTGCTGTTTTTCAGTCAAATAGCAAATCGTTGTCTCAATATTAAAAAGTGCATGGCACTTATACAATTCAAAATCTAATTATTATGGCAGGAAAAACTTTTGTCGAAAAAATTTTCGATGCACCAGTTGGCAGCATCGTTTTTGCAAAACCCGATATTGTTTTGACACACGACAATACGGCGAGTATAAAAAAAACTTTTGAAAAAATGGGAGGCGAAAAAATTGCAGACCCAAATCAATTGTTAATCGTGCTCGACCACAACGCTCCGCCTACAAATGCAAAATTGGCGACACAATATCAAGTGATAAGAGAAATTGTGAAAGAGCAAGGTATCTCAAAATTTTATGATGCCGGAAAAGGTATTTGCCATCAAATTATGTCGTATCATGCTCGACCAGAGATGATTATCGTTGGTAGCGATAGCCACACCTGTACTGCTGGAGCATTCAACGCAATGGCTGCCGGAATCGACCGCACGGAAGCTGCCGGCATTTGGAAAAAAAGTGAAACATGGTTCAGAGTACCTGAAACAATGAAAGTTACGCTAAAAGGCAAACTAAAAACAGGTGTTTATGCAAAAGATATTTCCTTGTGGATTATTGGTATGATTGGCTCTGCTGGAGCAAATTATATGTCGATAGAATATCATGGCGAAGGTGTTGAAAATCTTACCATTGCGCAACGCATGACTTTGGCAAACTTGGCTTCGGAAATGGGCGCAAAGAATGCCGTTTTCCCTGCCGATAAAGTTTTGAAGGATTTTTATGGCGAAGAAAATATTTCGGGCACATGGGCAGACGAAGACGCTGTTTATGCCAAAGAACTGGAAATAAACCTTGAAGAACTATTCCCTGTTGTCGCAACTCCTCACCATGTCGATAACGTGAAAGCACTTTCGGAAGTTGCCGGACTGCCACTAAATCAAGGATTTATCGGCACTTGCACAAATGGGCGTTTAGAAGATATACGTATTGCTGCTCAAATTCTTGACGGAAAACAAGTAGCAAGCGGATTTCAATTATTGGTAACTCCAGCATCGCAAGAAATATACTTGCAAGCACTCGAAGAAGGATTGATTACCACAATGATAAATGCCGGGGCAAATATTTTGTCATCGTCCTGCGGTCCTTGTTTGGGTACTGGGCAAGGGATTCCGGCTGATGGGTTCAATGTTATTTCTACTGCAAACAGGAATTTTCTTGGACGTATGGGTAATAAAAATGCGAATATATACTTAGCATCACCGGCGGCTGTTGCTCATTCGGCAATCACCGGCGTTATTACTGACCCGCGTGGTGATATTGCAAATGAGAAATTTGCTTTTTCCAAAGAGCAAGGCTCGACAGTCGAAATTCCTGAAACAGAAAATAGACGCTTAAATGGTGTTTGGAACTATCAAGATGCCAACGACTTGAATACCGACCAGATGTTTGCCGGAAACTTAACATACAATGTTTTAAGCTCTGATGGAGAGGCAATTATGCCACATCTTTTTGAGGGTTTCGATGTTAATTTTACGAAAAACGTGCAAGCTGGCGATGTAATTATTGCTGGCGATAATTTTGGTTGCGGAAGTTCTCGCGAGCATCCAGCTGTTGGACTTTCATACGCTGGAGTCAAAGCCGTTATTGTGAAATCTGTCAACAGAATATTCTATCGTTCGTCTGTCAATCAGGGACTTGCATTAATTGTAAATCCAGAAATTGTTGATAATTACAAAAGCGGAGATAAAGTTGAAGTAAACTTTGCAGAAGGTTTTGCGATGTTGAACGATACAAAATATGCCTTGGCAAAAATGCCTGAGAAGTTGATGCAGATAATTGAGAAAAACGGACTTATCAATTGGATGAAATCCGAAAAATAGAAAATGCCAAGCTGCTATTAAGTAGCAGGATTTGTTCATTTTTATTTTATATAATCTCTAATTGCGGTCGGAAACCGTATTAAAATTATGGTTTGTTTTTTATTTTTTCGTTTTGTCAAAACGCTTGCTACGAAATTGTAGCGGTAGCTCGGTTTGTTGGCATGTGATTTTGGCGCGGTTTGGTATGGCAACCATAGGAAGCCAACGCGAAACAGCTTTTGCCAAAAACGCATGGCAGCACACCGACTACAAGCGGAAAGCCCGTAGTCCGCCCATAAAAAAAAGAGATAAATATTTCTTTTCAATATCAATGTGTATGACCTTTCCAATGTATAAAAACATATTGCTCTAATAATCAATAGTTTAAATAATTTTTGCGGGTTTTGCAAGGCGCTGATTTACAGGCGTTTACAAAACGTAATTTAAAAATATCATACATATTTCAATATGAATTGATTTTTTATGAACAAACCATGCAAATCTGCGTAATGTCAGTGAATAACTTTATGGCATATTCTTTATTCGCATATCTAATCTTTTTTGTATAATTTTGTTTGATAAACAGAATTGAATAGACAATGAATTTTATAGGTCGATTAATAATAATAATCTTTGCGGTTGTTTCAACGAATATTTCAACAGCCCAATTTTTTGAAGCAAATACAAATGTGCAAGGTGTTAGCAACGGAGTAAGTATTTGGGGCGATTACGATAACGATGGAGACAACGATTTGTTTGTCGCTGGTAAGTACTTCAATTTGAGATATAAAGAAGAGAGAAGTATTGCGCACTTGTATCAAAACGACGGAAATGGCAATATGACACTAACAAAAAATAAGTTTGTCGGTGTTTCGGATTGTGCCGCATCTTGGGGCGATTTTGATAGCGATGGCGATTTGGACTTACTACTTGCCGGAAAAGCAAAATCGGGTTTGATAACAATAGTATATCAGAACGATGCAGGCAAATTTACGGAGTATTCCTCTGATATTCAGGGAATTTATTCGGGCGATGTAACTTGGTGCGACATCGACAATGATGCAGACCTTGATTTTATCCTGTGCGGGTTTACATCTCACCGAAACGAAAAAAACGCAATTACACGTATTTATAAAAACGAAGATAATGAATTTATAGAAGTCGACCAGGATTTTCCGCCACTGGGACACTCATCGGTAGAAGTGGCAGATTTCGACAAAGATAACGATTTCGATATTATACTCAGCGGATACAACCCCAAGCTAAGAAAAGATATTACTTATGTTTACCTAAACCATAAGTCAACTTTTGCTCAAGCAAATGTCAATATGCCAGGAATTGCAGAAGGAAAAATTGTTGTCGCCGATTTTAACAACGACAAACAACTTGACGTGCTTCTGACAGGCGGAAAAAGCCACCCAATGACAGCGATTTTTATTAACGAAAAACTAAAATTTACAAAAAAACATACTTTTACCGACCTGAAGATGAGTACCGTATGTGCAGGCGATTTTGACAACAACGGGCGTGCAGATATTGTTCTTTCTGGTTTTATTGGCAACGAAGATGTTATACCGTACACAAAAATGTATTTCAACTATGAAGACGGATTTCGCGAAGCAGAATTTACGATACCAGAATTTTGGCTTGCAGATGTTAGTTGCACCGATTGCGATAAAGACGGCAAATTGGACATCTTTTTCACAGGCTACAACGGAACTTTTACTTCGCAAATATTGATTAACGAAACCGAAACAGTAAACACACCACCCGAAACGCCTTATGGAATTGTAACTCATTTCAACCAAGACAGCTCAAAGGTTTACGTAAACTGGAATCCATCTATCGACAAGGAAACTCCCTCAGCAGCATTGGGTTATAATGTTTATTTTAGCAATATTTTCCCAGACACAACAACTTTTTACACCAATCTTCGGTCTGCCAATACACGCTGCGTAACAGAGCGTCTTTTTTCGGGATTAAAACGCGGAGTACCATACTATTGCAGTATTCAAACCTCGGACAACGGAGGGCAACATTCGCCTTTCGCAAAAATAGTTCCTTTCATTGTTGGTTTTAATGTCGAGTTTGACAACCACGATGTTACAATTTGTCAAGGCGAATCGCTGGAGTTTATAAATAAATCGACATACGTAAAAGAACATAGATGGCAACGCGACGGAATTACTTTCTCGACACAACGCGATGCCGCCTACGTGTTTACAGAGCCAGGACGCTATGTAATTTCACTTGTCGGCACAAATGGCGAATTTGCCGAAGCGTGCGAAAAAGTTGTAACCGTAAACCCTGCACCATACGCAAATGTTCGCACAGATTCTATCATCACAATTTGCCAAGGAGCAGAAATAAAACTTGAAACAGCAAAAGAAAAAAATGTTGTTTACAAATGGATGCACAATAACGAGCAAATTTCTGGCTCAAACAAAAACTCAATCATTGTAACAAAATCTGGTGCATATCGGGTCAAAATAACCAATGAGTTCAAATGTATCGACATATCTGGCGTTGTTGCGGTCAATGTCATGGCGCGTCCGTTAGCACAAATTGGAACAGAAGAATCAACAGAATTTTGCAACCTCGATTCCATTATCCTCCTTGCAAATTATTCCTACGGACTGACATATCAATGGATGATAAACGGGCATATTATCGAAGATGCCACAGAATCAACCTACATTGTCCGCGAAGAAGGCGAATATCAAGTTCTTGTCGATAATATCAACAATTGCGAATCCATATCCGAGGAAATGTTCGTAAAAGTAAATGCTTTGCCACAAGTTACTGTTTATGCCGAATCGAGTATCGAATTTTGCATTGGCGACTCAACGGCACTTTACTCCACTGCTCCCGATGAGCTTTATTTTCAATGGAATAAAGACGGATTTCCTATTTTAGGAGGAAGAGGAAAAAAGAGAATCCATGTCGAAGAGGACGGAAAATACTCACTTGTGGTATCAGACCCAAATGGCTGTAAAAGTACATCAAAGGATATTCCTGTTGTAGTTTACGATTTACCCGAAGTTGTTATAGAAAATGATGGAGCACCATTCATTTGTGGTGGTAAATCTGTTATTATTCAAGCTGTTACAACTGATACTATATCATACGAGTGGCTACTGGATAGTAATAAAATAGAAAATGAAACCGCGATAGCAATCGCCATATCTAGACCTGGTATTTATCGGTGTAGAGCAACAGACACACACGGGTGTTGGAGTATTTCTGAGCCAAAAAGAGTAGAAAAAGCAACAATAGATTTTCTTTTCGATGCCGCTTGTGCAAAAGAAACTATCTCATTTAGGAATTATTCCACTGTTCCGCATGGAGCAATGTCATGCCGTTGGTATTTTGATGGAGAAAACCTTACAACAAACGAAGACCCCTCTTTTGCTTTCGAGGACGGAGGAGTACATCGAGTTAAGCTCGTTGTTAATTACGATAATGTTTGTACAGATATTATGACCAAAACAATCGAGATTTTGCCACGCCCGAACACCGATTTTGTTGCCCAAAGCGTTTGTGTTGGAAATACGACCACATTCATAAATAACACAACAATTAGAAATTCGCGAATAGTAAATTTCAAATGGGATTTTGCCGATGGAAAAACATTACAAAGTTCGCAAAATGCAAACCAATCGCACATCTACAAAACACCCGGAAACTATATTGTGTCATTGATTACAAGCACCGAATTAGGTTGTAGAGACACAATTACAAAAGTTGTTCGGGTAGAAAACAAACCAGAAGTTAAAATCAAGGCTGTGTCAAATCCGTTTTTGTGTGGCGATAAAAACGTCCGTTTGCGTGCCGAGATAGAAAACGGCGATTCATACCAGTGGTATTATGAAGACAACATGATGGAAGGCGAAACTTCAGTTCGATTGACTGCCGAGAAATACGGAAATTATAAATGCGTTGCTACCAATAGTGGCGGATGTACAGGAATGTCCGAACTATTTTTTGTGGACTCTGCACGCGTAGATTTCGAGGTAGAAACAAAATGCGCGGGCAAGAAAATGAAATTCAAAAACTTTGCAACATCACCACGTGGCAAAATGACATATAAATGGGACTTCGATAATAAAATCGCAGCAGAAATAAAGAACCCAGAAATCGCCTACGAAAAAGGTGGCGAATACAACGTAAAACTAACAGTGCAATATGGCGATTTTTGCAAACATACGATAACAAAAAAAATATATGTGTTCGATAAGCCAACATCAGATTTCTCTTTCCGAAACATGAAAGTCAGCGAGCCGGTTTTGTTTAAAAATAACTCAACAATAAACCGTGGCAACATAGTAAATTACAACTGGGTATTTGGCGACGGAACAAGATCAAACACCAACGAACATAAAAATATCGAGCATACTTATTATAACAAAGGTACTTTTAGGATTACGCTGACAACTATTTCAGATAATAATTGTATTGGCGTAATAACGCAAACAATCGAAATTAAAAATTAATGACCATATTTTCAATGTGTTAACGCAACCCTGTAAATTTTAAAAATTCATAAAACTAAACTAAACATAAACCTACTATAAACATAAACTATTACTCAATGAAAGATACTCCTATTAACTATGATGTTGTAAGACAAAAGATTGACTCTTCTGGATTGCCAGAAGTTGGAACTGCCACCATTCGCGAAATTGTTCTTCTGGTAAATCAAATAGAGAAAGAAACAGGCGAAAAATTTATTCGTATGGAAATGGGCGTGCCAGGGCTCGAACCTAGTCAAATTGGAATCGAAGGCGAAATTAAAGCACTTCGTAGCGGTGTAGCGTCAAAATATCCGATGATTGAAGGTGTCGATATTTTGAAAAAAGAGATTCAACGTTTCGTGAAAAACTTCTTAGATGTTGATGTTCAGGAAAAATGCTGTTTGACATCTGTTGGCTCGATGCAAGGTGCTTTTGCGACTTTCCTCGTGGCAAACCGAACCAACAAAGACAAGAAAGGGACTTTGTTTATAGACCCCGGCTTTCCCGTCCAAAAACAACAACTAAAAGTTATTGGGCAGGATTATTATTCTTTCGATGTGTATAATTACCGTGGTGAAAAACTTCGCGCAAAGTTAGAATCATATCTTCAAAAAGGAGATATTTTAACAATATTATACTCAAACCCCAACAATCCTTCGTGGATTTGCTTTACGGATGCCGAATTGAAAATCATCGGCGAAATGGCAGATAAATATGATGTTATCATCGTCGAAGACCTTGCGTATTTTGCAATGGATTTTCGTAAAGATTACTCAAATGTCGGAAAATCGCCTTTCCAACCAACCGTAGCAAAATATACCGATAATTATGTTTTATTAATATCAAGCTCAAAATCATTTAGTTATGCTGGTCAACGGGTAGGAATGATGGCTATTTCAGATAAAATTTTCAACCGCAGATACCCCGATTTGAAAAGATATTTTTCGTCAGATGAATTTGGCTATGCAATAATTTATGGAGCATTATACTCCTTATCTTCAGGTGTTTCGCACTCGGCACAATACGGTTTGGCAGCAATGCTGAAAGCTGCAAACGATGGCGAATTTAACTTTGTAGAAGCGATAAAAGAATATGGAACTCGTGCAGAAGTAATGAAAAAACTTTTCACAGAAAACGGCTTTACAATTGTTTACGACAAAGACGAAGACAAACCATTAGCAGACGGATTTTATTTTACGTTTGCATACGAAGGCATGACAGGACCAGAATTGCTTGAGAAACTGTTGTATTATGGCGTGAGTGCAATCTCGCTTGCAATTACAGGCAGCGAACGCACAGAAGGACTAAGAGCTTGTGTCTCACAAACTTCGATGGAACAAATGGAAGATTTGAAATTCCGATTAGAGAAATTTAACGAGCATCATTCTAAATAATAATAGCAAATAATAAAAAAACCGACAGATAACTTCTGTCGGTTTTTTTATCTCTAAGTAAATCCTCTTACAAAAGTTCTTACGCTTTTTATTAACCTAAGTTGTTAATTCACAGCTT
>JAOZMU010000140.1 GCA_029934165.1 Bacteroidales bacterium | reverse complement strand
TTTTTCAAATTTATTATTTTTAACTCTAAATTTATTATTGTCCAAAGTCTAATAAGTGTCCTGCTCTTTTTAATATTGAGACAACGGTTTACTATTTGACTGAAAATCAGCAACAAACAGCAAATAATGGTATAGTTAATTTAATTTAATCTTCGTTCTAAGTTCTTCGCTGTATGCAAATAACGCAAAAATTGAATGCGTTTATCCGATTTTAATTATAACGATGTTTATCGTATTTCCAATATTTAATCAACAAAAATCCGAAAAGCATTCCTCCCAAATGAGCAAAATGAGCTATGTTGTCGCTCGGATTATTCTGAAAACCAAGGTATAACTCAATAGCACCATAGCCTATAACAAAGTATTTTGCTTTTATTGGAACAGGAATAAAAAACAAGAAAAATTCGGTATTCGGAAAAAGCATTCCAAAAGCTAGCAGCACACCAAAAACAGCACCAGAAGCACCGACAGTAGTTACGTTTTCTTTTTGTTCCAGCAGATAATTTACAAAACTTTTTGCCTCTGTTGCAAATTCAGATTGTTCTGGACTCCTTGTCCAATTAATAATAAAATCGTTTATCTCTTTGTTGGCACTGCCAATGTTTTCGCGAATAAATTGCGCAAATGTTTCGGGCGTTGAATTGGCAAAAAAGGCATTGGCATCTGTCGTAAAAGCGGCTACCTCCCAAGAATTTATCGCCAAATGAAGAACAGCCGCGCCCAATCCAGTAATCATATAATAGATGAGAAAACGCTTGCTCCCCCAGACAGTTTCGAGCATGCGTCCTAAAATGAACAATGCGTACATATTGAAAACCAAATGCCAAACATCGCCATGCATAAACATGTGGGTAATAAACTGATACGGCTCAAAAAGTTCCGACTGTGGCGAATGCAGCCCTACTATTTGTGTAAAATTGATGTCCAGATATTCTTCGCAAACAAAACCAACAAATAACACTAAAATATTGATTATTAGTAAGTTTTTAACGACTGGCGGTATGTTTTTTAAATTGGAGTTCATTTTCTAAAATTTTTCTTGTATTTCGTTGTTTTTCAAAATTGTTAAAACAGTTTTACCATCTGGCGTATAATTCGGAATTTGACACGCAAACAAACGGTCTATTATTTCTTTCATCTCGCTATGTTGAAGCATTTTATCAGACGAAATAGACGCAACTTTTGCCATCGAGGCAGCAATGCGTTGTTGTGTATCGGCAATTAAATCTTTCGGATATGTCTTAAATTTCTCCAAAATTGCAAATATGGCGTGTTGCGGGTCGCCAGCCTCAAACTCAGCAGGAATACCACTGACAGAAATAGCCTGATTTCCAAACTGTTCAATATCAAAACCTATTGCCCGTAGCTCTGCCATCACTTGCATCATAATCTCAAAATCAATAGCATCTAGTTCTATCACCAGCGGGTAAAGGCTTTTTTGAATAAGCCCTTTTTGGTTCGATATCGCTTGTTCAAACTGCTCATACAAAATACGTTCGTGCGCCCGTTGTTGGTCAATTATCATCACGCCAGATTTTACTGTCGTCAGGATAAATTTATTTTGCAGTTGCAGTACATTTGGTTTTGGTTGGTCGCTTTCTGTTTTTTTTGTATCCTCAAAAATATTTTGCTGTTGCGGTTGTGTTTCCACCAAGCCATCATAAAGATTTTCCCAATCGTCTGGCACACTGTCCAATGCAGATTTAGGAACGTAGTTTTTTTTCGTTATTTTCTTTTCTTTTTCAAATGGATTAAAATTATCATCTATATCTACAACAGGCTGAACAACAACAGTATCCTTGGATACAACGGGCATATCCATTTTGCCTTTTGTATCGAAATCTATTGAAGGTACGATGTTAAATTTACCCAATGCCTCTCGTATAATAGCGAGTATTATTTGAAAAACAGCCTCGCCTTCCTCAAATTTTATTTCGGTTTTTGTTGGGTGTATATTTATGTCTATTCGCGCAGGGTCTGTATCAAGAAAAACAAAATAACTTGGCGATGTATCTGGAGGAAGCAATTTTTGGTAAGCAATAATTACAGATTTATGAAAATACGCACTACGCATATAACGTCCGTTTACAAAAAAAAACTGTTCGTTACTAGATTTGCGCGAAAACTCTGGTTTGCCAACGTAACCCCTTATTTTAACGATAGTTGTATCCGTTTGAACAGGTACTAATCGCTGTTTTTTATTCTTGTTGAAAACACCAATAATTCGCTGCATCATGTTTGATGGCGTAAGGCGATAAATTTCCGAATCGTTGTGCGTTAGGACAAATCCTATTTGCGGATTTGGCAGCGCAATTCGTTGAACTTCAGATATAATATGCCTCAATTCTGTAGAGTTAGCTTTGAGGAATTTACGACGTGCCGGCACGTTGAAAAAAAGATTCTTGACGGCAAAATTACTACCATTGGAGCAAGAAATAACGTCTTGGCTTTCGACAGTTGAGCCGCTTATTTTTATGCAAACGCCAAGCTCGTCTTCGATGCGCTTGGTGCGAAGCTCTACTTGAGCAATGGCGGCAATAGAGGCAAGGGCTTCGCCACGAAAACCCATCGTTCGGATTGCAAATAAATCGGAGGCTTTGTTTATTTTCGATGTTGCATGACGCTCAAAAGCAATGCGGGCATCGGTTTGGCTCATTCCGCATCCGTTGTCGATGACTTGGATAAGCGATTTCCCAGCATTTTTTACAATAACAGTAATGCTTGTCGCACCAGAATCTAAGGCGTTCTCTACCAGCTCTTTTACAACCGATGCAGGACGCTGAATGACTTCGCCTGCCGCAATCTGATTGGCAACCGAATCGGGGAGCAATTGGATTATATCGGACATTTTACTCGATGGTTTTGTGGGTATTTTTCTGTGCAAACGACAAACGTTACACGTAAAAAATGAGGTATGAAATTAAAAATAGCAAGGATAAAATAGCAGCCAAACGTATGTTAGATGCGCGATTCGACCCAGCTTTTTTTCGTGTCATATAATGTTTCATCTGTCCCTTAATCATTGGCGTATAGACCTTTTCGGCGTTTGTTGCAGATATTTTCTCTGCGGGTTCGCTGGGGTTGTATTTCCGGACAAGTTCTTTAACACGATTTTCGCGTTCCTCTTTTTCAGGATCGAAATAGCGAGGCTCGTAATTAAAACGATTATATTTCGGCAATTTGAATATTCTGAACATAATAATATCTCATTTTTGATAGTTTGTTTTGCAAAGATATTCAAAATTATCAGATGTACATAAATAAAACAGTATTTCAAAGCCATATTGTCCGCAAAAACGCTTGGCAAAATCGTACGTTTCGCAACAGTTTATGAAAAATTAAAAAAAGAAAGACAACTCAAAAACACATTTCGACCGTACTAATTAAGAATTGGCTATCGCTTGAAAATAAGAATTTTATGCAATCTGAAAAATTAAATTATTCAGCCAAAGTTTGTTCATAAAAAGCCGAATAACAATAATTAGTTTTTTTGGGGCGGCTTAATGGGCTTTTCGCTTGTAGTTGCCTTGTGCCTTGCGTTTTTGGCAATGTCGGTGCAGGAGCTTCCTTCGGTCGCTCTGCTCCGCCAGCCAAAAATCGCAATCCACTTCGGCAAGCTACCGCTACAATCCCAGCCGCAAAACGCCTTTGTAGCCAACGTTTTATGCACTTTTTTGGCTGAATTAAAATGCCACTATGTAGCTAATTTCAATTACTAATTTTTTTTTGAACAAACCCTGATTATTTCACCTAATTAAGTATATCAACTCAGACGAAGTAAAAAATACGGACTAAGACCAACCTTAAATCGGTTTCTAGTCTGTTTATAAGCAAATTAGGTTAGCAAAAAACGAAAGATTTTTTGTAAGAATGCTTGACCACCGAAATACTTTACAAAAGCTATTGCAAATTTCATTAGAAAGCACCACTTTTGCGCATTCAATTTTGCGAGTTTTTGCTCGCCACCATATCATAAGAAGCAAATTTTACACTCAATTCTTAATTTTATTAATTATGTTACCTAAATTTCTCATCGGCGATAACACTCAGGAATGTCCTGATAAAATTTTTATTATTCACACACAAACTCCTCGTTGTTTTCTCGAAGGTAATCTCGAAGGACAAGACGAAAGCTTTGAAGTTCACTGGATTGACGAAGTTCCTACGCAAGAAAATGTTGAAAAACTGATTGAAGAAGCTAACGATTTTCTTGACGCAGAGTTAGAAAGTCAAGAAGTTCTTTATGACGATGAAATTGCAAACGAAGGAGAATAAGGTTTAAGGCAAATTAAAACTAATAATTAGCGGATTAAATTCGTTCTCCCTTTTTAAGGTCTAAGACCTATTTTTATGAAACGTTTAAGCTGTGAATTAACAACTTAGGTTAATAAAAAGTGTAAGAACTTTTGTAAGAGTACTTATACTAAAGTGATTTTGGTTTCAGGATTTTAATTTTAGCTTTATTACTGATAAACAACCAATTACATTTTATGATAATCCGAAAACCTTTTTCACTTTAGTATAATAGACTAGTTACTTAATAACAGATTTGTTATGTGCTTATAATTAATGATATAAAATTTCACAAACTTATCATTTTTATGTAATCTCTAATGTTCTTATAATATTTATTTTTTTAAAAACCAGTTGTTTTTAGTTGAAAATGAGTATGTTTAAGCTCATAATGCAAATCATCTTGTATGTAGCTAAATTACAGATTAATAGCAACTCGAAAAGTGTCAAGAAATTTTGTACGCCTATTTACTCGCAAGTTAGACTAAATGTAACAAAAGTACAAATTTAGGTTATACCAACAAGCAAAAATAGTGCATAATACACATGTATCAATACCTAAAATTTGTGATTATCAATTCAGAATTTGTGCATTAGTACTTAACAATAATCAATATTATTGTATTTTGAAAACACTAAAATAATTGTTAAATAATTAGGTGTGTAAAAATATTCGAGCCTTTTCGAGTTGTTATTAACTTGAGTACCAACATAATACTATTCATAGTAAACAGTTCTCTGTTCTTATTTTGATGAAAAAGTGTGGTGAAAATTTCACATTTTGCACAAAAATTCTATTTTTATGCTGATATTAATTTAAAAAAATTGTTTCAAGCAAAATTAAAACAAAAAATAATTGAAATGGCAAAAAGAACAATAGTATCAATGCCCGGCGATGGAATCGGTCGAGTGGTTTTAGAATCGACAATTCGCGTTTTAGACGCAGCAGGATTTGAAGCCGATTATGTAGAAGGCGATATTGGATGGGAATTTTGGTGCAAAGAAGGAAACCCACTTCCTGAGCGCACAATTAAACTCATCAAAAAACATAAAATTGGACTTTTTGGTGCAATTACATCAAAACCAAAGGACGAAGCTTTTGACGAGCTTGCTCCAGAATTGAAGGAAAAAAACCTTGTTTACTCTAGCCCAATTGTAGGTTTGCGCCAACATTTTGGACTTGATATTTGCGCACGTCCTTGCAAAACATACAAAGGTAATCCTTTGAATTTCATCCGCCGTGGACAGGGTGATGCTATTGTTGAGCCTGCTGTTGATGTGGTTATTTTCCGACAAAACACCGAGGGACTTTATGGTGGTGTTGAGTGGTCGAACCCACCAACAGAAGTGCATGAAATGTTGATGACGCACCCTAAGTTTAAGAAAAATTTTGGACACGTTGCTAAAGAAGAGGTTTCTGTTTCGACACGTATTTTCACAAAAAATGCAACAGAAAGAATCCTTACAGCGGCTTTTGAACATGCGAAAAAATACGGATATAAATCTGTAACAGTTTGCGAAAAACCAAACGTTATCCGCGAAACATCGGGAATGATGTACAAAATGGCGCAACAACTTCAGGCTGAGAAATATCCAGAAATTCAATTGTGGAATACTAACATTGATGCTCAGATGATGTGGCTAACGAAAAACCCTGAAAATTATGGTGTTATCGTTGCTGGAAATATGTTTGGCGATATTGTTTCTGACGGCTTTGCTGGTCTTATTGGTGGGCTAGGTTTTGCTTGTTCGGCACAAATTAATCCAGAAACTGGAATTGGTGTTTTTGAGCCTACTCATGGTTCTGCACCGAAATATGCTGATTATGAAACTTCTATCGTGAATCCGATTGCTATGATTGAGTCGGCTTGCATGATGCTTGATTTCATCGAAGAAACAGAACGTGCAAAAGCAATTCGTAAAGCGGTTGCCGAGGTTATCGAAGAGGGTAAAGTGCGCTCTTACGATATGATGAAAATGGCTGGTCGTCAAGATGTTATCTCAAAAGGTGCAGCAACAACAGACGAAGTAGCAGATGCTGTTATCGCTAAACTAAAATAAGGACACCAATTTTTTATGGAACGTCTTAGCTGTTTATTAGTAACTTACGTTAATGAAAAGCGGAAGAATTTTTGTAAGAATACTTAATTACTCTCTTATTTCTATGCAAAATAAATCAAATAAAAAACCGCTAAGTGTTTATCTTAGCGGTTTTTGTTGTATGAGTAAAAATACATTTGTTAAATATACTTGTCGCCAGTTTTTAGCCTAACATCGCTAACATAACGCTTAATTTGTTGTTCGTTTTCTTTTTTGCAAACAAGTAATGTATCGCACGAATCGACAACGATTGCGTCTTCCATACCTTGAACTACAACGAGCTTATTATCAGAGGCATGGATTATACAATTTTTGGTTTCGTATTTAAAAACATTTTTGCCAGAAACGGTGTTTCCGTCTTCGTCTTTTGTTCTGTTTTCGTGTAGCGAACCCCAAGTGCCAAGGTCGCTCCAACCAAAATCGGCACAGTGAACAAACACATTATCAGCACTTTCCATGACACCGTAATCAATAGAGATGTTTCGGCAAGATGTGTAAGTGTCCTCAATGAATTTGGTTTCGTTCTCGGTGTTGTAATGCTCAATTCCAGCCTCAAAAAATCCGTGTACTTCTGGCAAACTCTTAGCAAAAGCTTTCATAATGGATTGGAGAGACCAAACGAAAATCCCCGAATTCCAAAAATAATCGCCACTATTGAAGAATAGTTTTGCCATTTCTATCTCCGGTTTTTCGGTGAAAGTTACAACTTTAGATATATTGTATTCGTTGCTATCGAAAGCATCTGCGCCCACTTTAATATATCCGTAGCCGGTTTCTGGGCGCGATGGTTTTATACCTATTGTCAGCAAAGTGTCGTGATTGGCAGAGTACTCTAAACAATTGTTAATGACGCGAATAAACTCAGGTTCATTCAAAATTAAATGGTCTGAGGGAGCAACAACTATTTTTGCATTTGGGTTTTGTGCAAGGATTTTAAAATTCGCATAATCTATACATGGTGCGGTGTTGCGCTTCATTGGTTCGAGCAATACGTTGTGTTTCAGGATTTCGGGTAGCTGCTCGGCAACTAAATTTTCGTAAATGCTATTTGTTACTACGAGTATATTTTCAATCGGACATATTTTTTTAAACCTGTCGAAAGTTTGTTGCAATAGAGATTTTCCTATTCCAAGAATATCAATAAATTGTTTTGGGTGCGTAGTACGACTTAGTGGCCAAAAACGGCTACCTACTCCGCCTGCCATAATGACACAATAATTATCTTTCATAATAATATATGGTTTGTTCATTAAAATTTTTATAATTGAAATTCGCTCCGAATGGGCAGATTATCATTAAGTTATCCTTACAGGACGCAATGATGATTGGCATTTTTGACCCAAGTTGTTGCTATTGGGCTGTATTATACTAATTAAAATTTGTTGCCATGCAAAAATACGTATTTTATGCAATCTGAAAGTAAATTATTAATCTTAATTTAGTGAAATATCGGGGTTTTCTGCCCGATAAATACGTATAAGTGAACGGTAGTACTACTACGATTTAAATTCCGTAATTTCTTTGCTAAGGTCTAAGACCTATTTTTTATGAAACGTTTAAGCTGTGAATTAACAAC
>JAOZMU010000139.1 GCA_029934165.1 Bacteroidales bacterium | reverse complement strand
CAAAGCTAACTGGTTAAGTAACAGGGGTGTCCAACTTTAGACTGGTAGCCGATTTACCAATCAGATACAAAGAACGCATATACGGCGACACAAATATTTCGAGATTCAGGCATGGATTTTTACTTCTAAGAATGTGCTTTTTTGCATCAGGGAAAATTAAATTTAGATAAATAACATATCAAATTGTGGCAATGAAAAACTATTTACGTGAACCTACGTTGATTCTATTCGAAAACTGTTTTCCGTAGGTTTGCTAAAAATTGTAATATTATCTATGTTTGTAAACTATTAGAACGAAGATTAAATTAACACATACCATTATTTGCTGTTTATTGCTGAATTTCAGTCAAATAGCAAAACGTCGTCTAAATATTAAAAAGTGCAGAACACTTATATAATAACTCAAAATCATAATTATCATGTCATATTTATTCACATCAGAATCGGTTTCAGAAGGACACCC
Organism: Bacteroidales bacterium; assembly: GCA_029934165.1. Taxonomy (GTDB): domain Bacteria; phylum Bacteroidota; class Bacteroidia; order Bacteroidales; family JAOZMU01; genus JAOZMU01. The sequence continues at coordinate 7,512 of JAOZMU010000139.1, read as the reverse complement.
AGACAAAGTTGCAGATCAAATTTCAGATGCACTACTTGACGAATTTTTGCGTCAAGACCCAAAATCAAAAGTTGCTTGCGAAACTCTTGTAACCACAGGATTGGCAATATTGAGCGGAGAAGTAAAATCAACAGCTTGGGTAGATGTGCAAAAAGTTGCGCGTAAAGTTATAAACGACATTGGATATACCGAGTCGGAGTATATGTTCGATGGAAATTCGTGCGGAGTAATGTCATCTATCCACGAACAATCGCCGGATATTAACCGCGGTGTTGTTCGCGAAAGTGATGAAAATCAAGGAGCCGGCGACCAAGGAATGATGTTTGGTTATGCAACCAACCACACAGCAACATATATGCCTGTGGCTTTGGCTTTGTCGCACATTTTTCTTCAAGAATTGAGTGCAATTCGTCGCGAGAAAAAAGAAATGACCTACCTGCGTCCGGACTCAAAGTCGCAAGTTACAATGAAATACGATAGCAATGGACAACCATTGGCAATTGACACAATCGTAATTTCGACTCAACACGACGATTTCGTAAAACCGGAAAACGACACACCAGAAGCTCAAGAAAAAGCAGACGAAACAATGCTAGAGAAAATCTTTACTGATGTTAGAGATATTCTTATTCCAAGAGTAAAAAGCGTAGTTTCCGAGAAATTGCGAAAATTCTTCAACAACGACATTCGCCTTCTTGTAAACCCGACAGGAAAATTCGTAATCGGCGGTCCACACGGTGATACTGGTCTTACGGGACGAAAAATTATTGTCGATACCTATGGCGGAAAAGGCGCACACGGTGGCGGAGCATTTTCGGGGAAAGACTCTTCAAAAGTCGACCGTTCGGCAGCTTATGCAACAAGACATATCGCTAAAAACATGGTCGCAGCAGGCGTTGCCGAAGAAGTTCTTGTCCAAGTAGCTTATGCTATTGGTGTAGCGCAACCAGTTGGTTTATACGTAAATACACATGGAACAGCAAAGGTTGACCTCTCGGACAAAGAAATCGGAAAAATTGTAAACAAATTATTTGATATGCGTCCAAACGCAATCGTAAAACGGTTTGGATTACAAAACCCTATTTTCCTTCCAACGGCATCTTACGGACACATGGGACGCGAACCTTATACCGCAGAAGTTGTTGTTATTGAAGATGGTAAGGAAGTAAAGAAAAATGTTGAGTTTTTCGGTTGGGAAAAATTAGATTTTGTAGATAAAATCAAAAAAGCATTCAAGATATAATATATCATGGTGAAAGCCATGGCAGTATGCTTTGTACGATTTGGTTTTTAAATAATCCCTAGAAAATAATTAGTGGTGGATTTTACGGAAACGTAACGTTCATCACTAATTACATTTTATAACATTCATAATTTACATTATGCCAAAAGTTGCACTATTAACAGGAATAACAGGGCAAGACGGTGCTTATCTTGCAGAATTTCTGCTCAAAAAAGGATATATTGTACATGGAATAAAACGCCGAACTTCGATTTTCAATACCGAAAGAATAGACCACCTGTACCTCGACCCGCACATCGAAAACCGAAATTTCATCTTGCATTATGGCGATATGACAGATTCGACAAATCTAACACGAATCGTGCAAGAAAGCCAGCCCGACGAAATATACAATTTGGCAGCAATGTCTCATGTTCACGTTAGTTTCGAGATGCCCGAATATACCGCCAATGCAGATGCCTTGGGTGCTTTGCGATTGCTCGAAGCTATCCGAATGTTGGGTTTGACAAAAAAAACTCGGTTTTATCAAGCCTCCACAAGCGAGCTTTATGGCTTGGTGCAGGAAGTACCGCAAAACGAAAAAACACCTTTTTACCCACGCAGCCCTTATGCTGCCGCAAAACTTTATTCATACTGGATTACAGTAAATTATCGAGAGGCATATAATATTTTTGCATCGAATGGAATTTTATTCAACCACGAATCGCCAATAAGAGGCGAAACATTCGTAACCCGAAAAATAACCCGTGCCGTTGCAAAAATTGTACTAGGGCTTCAAAAGCAAATTTTCCTTGGAAATCTCTCGGCAAAACGCGACTGGGGACATGCAAAAGATTATATCCGTGCAATGTATCTCATTATGAATCATGATGTTGCAGACGATTTTGTCGTTGCAACAGGACAAACCACAGAGGTTCGTGAGTTTGTTCGGCTGGCATTTGCCGAGGTTGGTGTCGTAATAGCTTTTCGTGGCAAAGGGCTTGAAGAAGAGGGATATGTAGCATTTGTCTCGACAGATGCAAAATACAACGATTTAACAAAACACGTCAAAAAAAATGATGTCATAGTGAAAGTCGATTCGCGATATTTCCGTCCAACAGAAGTTGAGCTTTTAATTGGCGATGCCACCAAAGCAAATACCGAACTGGGTTGGACACCAGAATTTACTTTGCAAGATTTAGTTAAAGATATGGTAAACAGCGATTTAAAGCTAATGAAGAAAGACCGATATTTGAAAGAAGGCGGCTTTGCTGTAAAAAGTTATTTTGAATAAAAATGGATAAAAAAAGTAAAATATTTGTTGCCGGAGGAACAGGACTTGTTGGCAATTCTATCATAACAGCACTCGAAAAAGCTGGCTACAAAAATATTGTTGCATCGAAATTTAGCCGTAGCAAAGACGACAGTATTACAACACGTTTTGTGAAAATAGATTTGACAGATAGCAATGCCGTTAGTGTTTTTTTTGAAGAAGAAAAGCCAGAGTATGTTTTTTTGGCTGCCGCAAAAGTTGGCGGAATTATAGCAAATTCGACCTATCGCGCAGAGTTTATTTATGAAAACCTCCAGATTCAAAATTGTGTAATTCATCAAAGTTATTTGAGTGGCGTTAAGAAAATGATTTTCCTTGGTAGTTCGTGCATTTATCCCAAAAAATGCCCACAGCCAATGCAGGAGAATCATCTCTTAACCACAGAGTTAGAATATACTAACGAACCTTACGCAATCGCAAAAATCACGGGAGTACGAATGTGCGAAAGCTATAATTTGCAATACGGCACAAACTTTATTCCTGTCATGCCAACTAATTTATTTGGCGATAATGATAACTTCGACCTCGAAAAATCACATGTTTTGCCTGCAATAATCAGAAAAATACACTTCGGACGAATGTTTGAGGAGGGTAACTTTCAAGCAATACGAACCGACCTAACAAAAAACCCGATAGACGGCGTTGATGGAAATTCTTCGGAAGCTGAAATTCGGGCTGTTATAGAAAAATACGGAGTGGAGCAAAACGATAACGAAGTTTTTGTAACTCTATGGGGAACAGGCAGTCCGCGCCGGGAGTTTTTACATTCTGATAGTCTTGCAAGTGCCTCTGTTTTTATAATGGAAAAAATTAATTTCATGGATATTGTAAGAGATTTTTGCGGATACGAAGAAATTACTGATTATCGAAATAAGCAAGAAATCCGAAATACCCACATAAACGTTGGTGCTGGCGAGGATATTTCCATTAGAGATTTAGCCGAAATGATAAAAACTATTGTAGGGTTTACAGGGACAATAAACTGGGACACCGAAAAACCTGACGGCACTTTTCAGAAATTGCTCGATGTTTCTCGTTTGAAACATTACGGTTGGGAAGATGAAATGTCATTTAAAGAAAAGGTTAAAGAAATCTATATAAATTACTCTAACAAAAGATGATGAGCGAAGAAAAAACAATAGTTTACGAACCAGGATACCGTACAAAACAAGGTTTGTTTAAAACTTGGGCTGTCCTGATAGCAAATGTTTTAGCGTCGAAACAGCTTATATATCAACTCTTTCGACGCGATTTTTTAATGATGTATAAAAAATCATTTCTCGGAATGGGTTGGTTGATAATTTCGCCAATCATAGGAATATTATCATGGGTTTTTATGAATGCAACCGGAGTCCTTGAACCCGGCGATGTTGGTGTTCCGTACCCTGCCTATGTGCTTATGGGAACGACAGTTTGGGGGCTTTTCTTAAACCTTTTTCAAGGGTCGTCGCAGACACTTTCGGTGGCAGCAAGTTTTATTTTGCAGGTGAATTTTCCGCACGATGCTTTATTAGCAAAACAGGCTTTACAACACTTCGTAAATTTCGGTATAATGCTAATTGTTGCGCTAATTGCACTAGCATTTTTTGGCGTTTTTCCGCATTGGCAAATCATTTTTTTACCACTAATGGTACTTCCAGTCTTTTTCCTTGCAGCCGCAATTGGTTTAGTAGTTTCTGTTATCAATGTTGTTGCCATAGATATGGAACGAATATTTGCAATTTTTATGAACTTGGTAATGTTTGCAACACCGATAATTTATTCGGCAAATGTCGAAAACGAATTATTACAGACTGTAATCACGTGGAATCCACTCACTTACATTGTTTGCGGAATCAGAGATGTAATACTATTTGGTCATATCGAACATCTTGGCAGGTATTTCATTTCGGCGGGCATCGCATTAGGATTATTTATGTTTTCGTGGCGGTTGTTTTATATAACGGAAGAAAGAGTTATCGAAAAAATGATATAAAATCACCTATCTATGAAAGAAATATTAAAAATAAAATCTTTTTGCGGCATTGCAGATATTGAGCTGAAAATCAATAAAATAAATCTATTTATTGGTACACAAGCTTCTGGTAAAAGCATAATTGCAAAATTGTCATATTTTTTTAAAAACTTCACAGAGCTTCTTTTTGTGTCAGCAATAGAGGATTTTACAAAAACAAAATTTGACAAAAGGGTTTTACAAAAATTTGAAAGTTATTTTCCGCCGCATACTTGGGGAGAAAATAAATTTGAATTATACTTCCTTCAAGGAGATTTTTCCATAGAAATAATACGAAATACTGATAAGAATAGGCTAGAGTTGAGTTATTCGGAATTTTATAAGAAAGCACTAACTCATTATGGGCAAGAATTTAAGAAAAATAAAACCCAAAACACTCAAACAATATTTTCATCAATAAACTATAATCCTAGTTTGTTTTTACATGATAATTATAAAGCATTATTAAAAAAGGAAGTAGGCAGGTATTCTGTTTTTAATCAGTTGTTTATTCCCGCCGGAAGAGCTTTTTTTGCAAGCCACCAGTCCAGCTTTTTTTCGCTTCTATCTCTAAATAAAACAATGGATCCTTTTTGGGTGGAATTTAGTTCTGTTTATGAAAGACTAAAAGAACAAGAAACATCTTCATCAAAGGAAGAGCAGGGGAAAAATATATTGCTTGCCGATAAATTAATATCCGAAATATTAATAGGAAAATATCATCACGACCAAAAAAGCGACTACATAATTCATCAGGACAACAGAAAAGTTAATGTAACTTATTCTTCATCAGGACAACAAGAGATATTGCCACTTGTGATAATTCTCAAGGAACTTCTGAAACCAGATTTATCTAATGGGTCAACATTATATATAGAAGAGCCTGAGGCACATCTTTTTCCACAGTCTCAAAAAACAATTACAGAGCTAATTATTAATACTTTAAATAGTAGGGAAGATTCATTTCAATTGTTTCTAACAACTCATAGTCCATATATTTTGTCATCAATAAACAACCTTATTGAAGCAAACAATATTGCCAAAGAATTGCCCAAAGCACAAATGAACAATTTGACAGAAATTGTTCCCGAGGAGCTTTTTGTTAATTATGAAGATGTTAGTGCTTATTCTGTCGAAGAGGGAAAATTAAAAAGCATTCTTGATGATGAGGTCTGCTTGATTTCTGAAAATATTTTAGATGAAGTATCAGATAAAATATCGACGCAATATGGAAATCTATTAAATTTGAGATAATGAGTTTTGGAAATTGCGAAGAAACAACGAAAGATAAAATAATTTTGCTTGATGATAAAAAATCGAAAGCAAAAAGTAAAATCTATTTCTTAAATCCTCGCCAAAAACACATAAGAAAAGTTACTGTTGATGACTGTGTTTTAAAGGAAGGCGTGCAAAAGTGCGATTATTTAATAATAACTAAAGATTCGGAAATTGAACATTTTGTAGAATTGAAAGGACACAACATAAAACACGCAATAAGTCAGTTGGAAACAACGATAAACAAAATATTTTGCAATGTAAAGCAGTCGAAATTCCGCTTTATACTCACAAGCCGAAGCCCTTTGAGTGCGGCTTCAATACAGGTGTATAAGAAAAAATTTAAGAAGAAATATAACTCAGAACTTATCATTCAAAAGAATAAATTTGAATTTCAGATATAAGTGCCTATTGGTTTTTAATATTTAGACAGGAATTTACAATGTTATTGTAAACCAGCAACAAACAGCAAATAATAGTATAGGTTTATTTTATCTTTGTTTTTAGTATTCTTATGAATTTTTTTGCTTTTTATTTACGTAAGTTGCTAATTCACAGCTTAAATGTTTCATAAAAAAAAGGACTTAGTCCTAATTATAATATTTATTTTCAAAAAATTATGCTATCCAATAAATCCATATTAATTACTGGCGGAACTGGTTCTTTTGGTAAAAAATTCACCGAAACCATTCTGAATAAATACCCAGATATTAAGAAATTAGTAATCTTTTCGCGCGATGAATTAAAGCAATTCGAGATGTCGCAGATATTTCCGACAAGCAAATATCCGATGTTGCGATATTTCATTGGTAATATTCGCGACTATTCGCGCTTCCGTCGTGCTTGCGAAGGCATTGATTATATTGTCCATGCGGCTGCCTTAAAGCAAGTTCCGGCGGCAGAATACAACCCGATGGAATTTATAAAAACCAATGTTCTTGGCGCAGAAAACATCGTAAATGCCGCCATCGACATGAACGTTGAGCGTGTTGTCGCTCTTTCTACGGACAAAGCTGCTGCCCCGATAAATCTTTACGGAGCGACAAAACTTTGCTCGGATAAACTTTTCATTGCCGCAAACAATATAAAAGGTTCAAGAGATTTGCGTTTTTCGGTTGTGCGCTACGGAAATGTCATTGGCTCAAGAGGTTCTGTTGTTCCTTTCTTCATGAATAAACGAAAAGATGGTGTCCTCCCGATAACTCATCCAGAAATGACAAGGTTCAATATTTCGCTCACCGAAGGAGTTGATATGGTGCTTTACGCACTTGAAAATGCAGTTGGAGGAGAAATTCTTGTGCCAAAAATTCCATCATATAAAATCCTCGATGTAGCAAAAGCAATTGGACCAAATTGCGAATTTCCAATCGTGGGCATTCGTCCGGGCGAAAAGCTTCACGAAGAAATGATTACACTTTCGGACTCTTTCAACACAATCGAAACAGACGAATATTTTATGATTCTGCCATCGGGAGCAACAGACGAAGAGAAAAATGTGTTTTTGCAACATTACGACGCAAAGAATGTTGAACAAGGATTTAGTTATAATTCTGGCGAAAATACAAAATGGATAGACGTTGAAGAAATCCGACAACAAATAGTAAAACATGTTGATTCTGAGTTTGTTGCAGAATAATTAGGCATGTTTCATATAACAAAAATAAACTTTACACTTTTTACCGATTTTGG
>JAOZMU010000138.1 GCA_029934165.1 Bacteroidales bacterium | reverse complement strand
GTTAGGAATTTTAATGGCTTACTTTATTAAATTCATTTTACTAAGAGTACTTAATAGCGAAATAACTATCGGTAACTGACAGAAAAACTGTCAGGTAATTATCTCATTACGAGACAGTTCCATAAAGAGATTTTTGTGTTCCCATTGTGCGACAGTGGATTGATGGTAATGTTTTATAGTTATTTGAAAACACATAAAATTTTGTTTTTTGTAACCATTAAATTTTATGTTTGGAAAGAAGTATTGCTCCTAAAGATGTTGGGAGTGCAACGTTTATAAGCCAAAGAAATGTCATTGCGGCAACAATTGTTGCAGATTTGTCAGACCAAAAGCCGACAAAAAATAACGCAACAGAGCCACGTACTCCAACTTCGGCAAGAGCAAACGTAGGCACAAAAGTTACTGATAGATAGATAAGTCCGGCGACAATCCATGCTTCAATAAAAGATATTTCTATTTGAAAAAAGAATAGCATAAAACAAAACTGCACCGAAAAAACAAGGTATCTAAGAGAGTTATAAAAAAGTAGCGTCAATAATTCCTTGTCAGAAAACTCGGACAAATAATCCATATATTTTGCATATTGCGTTAGAATTTTCCGGCTTTTTATGAATCTTGTTAGTCTATTTACTTTCATGTAAAAGGCGATAAAAAGCAAATTTACAAAAATCAAAAAAAACATCACAAATGAAGAAAGTTCTACAAAATGTGTAGAAATAACTTGCGGAAAACAGGCAAACAGAAGCAAGGCTGCAAACACTCCAAACATACTGATTGTTAGTGTCTGGCTAATGCTGCAAATGGTTGTTGCATAGACACCTGCAAAGCGAAAACGTTTTCTGAGAACAAGTACACGTCCGCCCAATTCGCCGATTCTATTTGGAGTAAAAATAGCAAAAACCAACCCTATGAGAGTTCCGCGTAATGCTTTAGCAAATGTAAGTTTTTGAAGTTTTGAAACTGCAAAACGCCACTTTTCAGCCTCAATACTCCAATTTACAGGCAACAAAGCAATTATGCAAATGAGCCAAAACCAATTTACTTTTGTTTGCAAAAGAGTTTTAAACGCATTTTCCTCTGTAACAATACGTTGATAAACAAACCCAATAGCTGCGAATAAAATGATTAGTTTGAGAAAGACAAACAACCATTTCTTGTAGGTTTTATTCGTTATTTGCTTCAATGTCTGGACTTAAAATTGGTTTATTGTTTCTATTATACAAATAATATCCCGCCAAAGAAACAACTCCTGCACCGAGCATAAAAATTGTCATTGAGCTATGTACCAAAAGAGCAAATGCACCGCCAATATCATCAGAAACACCATAAACAATAAGCCCTTGAATGACCATAAAATGCCACGCACCAATGCCAGCTTGTACCGGAGCTACCATACCTAAACCAGACATAACAAAAATTGTCAATCCAGCTATTGGTGCTATTTGCGACGTTTCCTCGAAACAAAAAATACAAATATAAAACATGAAATAATAACCAACATAAATGAAGATTGTATGAAACAAAAACCAACCCCGATTTTTTAATTTGCGCACAGATTTAATGCCAAGCCAGAAATTCGTTATAAAACCTGATATTTTTTTGTATAAAGCAGATTTAGCAATTTTTTTGCGAAAGAAAAACAAGAAACTACCAAGCAGAACGACAAGCGTTATTCCGCTAATTATCACATACTTTGAGCCAACGATAGACAATAATTTTTTCTTAACATCTGGGTTGTTGTCAAGAAAAAGTAACATCTCGTCGGCTTGCGAAAGAATGACAAAACCAAGCAACAAAAGCAACATTAAAACGTCGATTGTTCGCTCAAGCACAACCGTCCCGAAGAGGTTTGAAAGTGGAATATTGTCCGACTTTTTCAGAACACCACAACGAACAACTTCGCCCATGCGTGGCAAAAAAAGATTTGCCATGTAGCCTATCAAAACGGCAAAAATTGTGTTTGGCAATCGTGGCGAAAACCCAAGTGGACGTATCAACATATTCCACCGTACTGCTCTACTAATGTGGCTTATAACTCCAATGCCTATCGAAATCCAAATCCAAATCAAATCTGCTCCAGCAACAACTTTCAAGATGTCATCAAAATTTTTGTCGCGATAAACAAGCCAAAAAAGCAAAATCCCCAAGGATAAAAAAACAACAAACTTTAGGATATTAATAACTGTATTTTTCATGCTTATAATTGTGTATTACAATTTATCTTATTCTGTTGATTATTAAATAATTAACCTATTAAAATTTATTGTTTACGGAGAAGTTTTTCAATCATATCAAGCCGTTTTGTGAGCAACTTATACTGCTCTTTGAGCTGTTCTATTTCAGCATCTTTTTTGTCCGCATTTTCCTCAAGACGCTCAATGATTTGATTTTGTTCTTTGACAGCTTGCAAAAGCACAGCCGATAAACGCGCATAATCAACAGATTTATACCCGTTTTCGTCCGCGACAACTAATTCCGGAAATTCAGATTCTATTTCCTGTGCCAAAACTCCGATTTGATTTTTTTCTGTATTTGCAGAATAAGCCTTTTTCCAATTGTAGTAAACGCCGTTTATTCCCGAAAGTTTGGCGAGTACACCTTGCATTGGTAAAATATTCGTTTTATATCGCTTATCCGATGAGTAAACAACGCCATCTGTTGTGCGTAATGTTCCGTTCACATCAAGGCGATAAGAGCTTAGTGCGCTAGTGCCAATACCTACATTTTCATCTGTAACAAAGACATTATTGCCAGTCTTAGTCCAATAGGCATGAGCCTTTCCTGTACTATCTGCAATGTGATCTACATAGGTTTTTACGGCGAGCTGCGTAGGAAGACGAGTATGACCCGAAACAATTCCGCCAAGCCAAAAATCGACAGAAATTTGATTTACCGTATTGAAAAGAGTAAACTCGTATGCTTTGACTTTTCGTGCATCTAACATTCCGTTAGTCAAGTAAATACTGTGCTGGTCAATTATCCATGAGCCTGTTAAATCGGTAGAGCCATCTCTGTTAACAAACTGATTTTGTGGTATCCAATTGTTACCATTCCACGAAAGAACATCTCCATTTTCGGGACTTCCAACCTCTACATCTTGAATTTCATTAATCGAAATAATTGGCGGGTTGTGCAGCGTACTGTCGGAAATTACGGCATAAGGAACAGATAATATCTTAGTAGTTCCCATATCAACTAATCCGTTTATTTGTCCGGACGAACCAAAATCTGCTCGTACTTTTAGGTAAAACAAATTTGTCTCCCAATGAATTGCCGCAAAAGTCTCGTAAAGCGGATTGGCAAAAGTTGGCGCTCCTTCGCCGACAATGAGACTGAAAAGCCCATAAACATCTGTTTCTGTCTGGTGAGTTTCTTGCCAAGCTATCTGATTATTAGATGGTTCGCCCTGAAAAATTGTAAACTCAACAACTACATCTTGGTTCGCAACAGGGAGTCCGTCATCGTTTCGCGCAACTGCCTGATAACTAATCCCATTAGGCACACTTTGGGCATTTACCTCAGAAAACATCACGACTATGCCAATAATAATAAACAATATTTTACGCATATTTTTTTATTTTAATATCACTAAATTTATGGTTTTTCAATTAAGCACATAGAGCAATTTATTAAGAAATTTATTATGCTGATATTTAAGCTAATAGCAAAAAATATTGGTTGTTTTTACGCACTTACTTAATGACAACAACACGCAAATTTTTTAATCCGTGCGGGTGTTTCTCGGACAGGACACGAAAAAGATATAAACCTGCCTGTAATTGCTTGACGTTTACTTGAATACAAATATAATTATCCGATTGTTTAGTAATCTCATGAGGCAGATAGAACTGCTGTCCTGCAATATTAAATGCTGACAAACTGTAATTATTATCCTCCGTAATTGCCTGAATAACAATACTTAATGATTCCTTTGTGGGGTTTGGAAAAGCACTTATAACAATCTTGTCTGACAACGAAAATGTGGACACAAAAATCTCTGGAAGTGGCTGATGAAAACCCGGCGTAGATGCCACCGATGACTCAAACGGAACAACGGCAACTTGCCCAATTGTAAACGCCATCGACACAGTTCCGCTCGTTGTTGTTTTTCCGGCACTGGCGACAACTACAGGCGAAAGATATTGCCCGTAACAACTGATAGACAGTAATGTAAGTATAACAAATAGTAATTTTCGCATACAATATATAAGTTATCGTTTTTGTAATTGGCAAGTTATAAAAATCTGTTTTCACTACCAAAGAAATCACAAAAACGGCTTGATATCGTTTATAAGTACTCTTACAAAAGTTCTTACGCTTTTTATTAACATAAGTTGTTAATTCACAGCTTAAACGTTTCATAAAAAATAGGTCTTAGACCTTATAAATAGACATACAAAAATAATCGGCATTTTTGAGTTGTTATTAACCTGAATATGAAACAGATACAATTTCCAGCAAATTACACTATATACCTGCAAAAACCTTTTGATTGGAAAATGAATAAAGTCGAAATAAAAAAATTTATATTTAATATTTTTTTATGAACAAATCCTAAAAATTTAATTACGATAGCTTATAAGCGTTTTAAAAGAAATAGAACCTAAAATTTACAACGCAATTTGTCTGTTTATAATTTTCTTAGTAATGGAAAATTAATAATTAATAATTTTCCATTACTTAGAACGAAGATTAAATTAACCTATCCAATTTTTTGCTGATTTTCAGTCAAATAATAAATCGTTGTCTCAAGATTAAAAGTGCATGGCACTTACACTAATATTCGCGAAATAACTTTTGAATAAGCACATAATTATTTCAAATGCTTTGACACACCCACAAAAACCAACACACAAAATAGTACGATGTTTTTCTATTTACGTTTGGCGATGTTGGTTGAAATAACTAATTTTATGGTGACATGTTTCATTTGCACTTTATGAAACATGCCTTTATGGTGTTGAATTAAGTAAAATGAATTTAATAAAGTAAGCCCTTAAAATTCCTAACTAAAACTAAATCAGGCGTAAGCAAAATTATTATTAATTATTAATTATTAATTTTCCATTACTAAGCGATTTTCCTTGGTGTTATAAAAATTTTTTACAAGCAAACTATGAAGATGTTGATACTAAATTATTATGAGCTGAACATACTATCAAGCAGCCCTATAATTAGCTGACTATCAAAAAACAAATGCGTTTATTTGCTATTTATTTATGCAATATACGTATGTATCAATATTAAATCAAAAAACATGAAAATTACATTTCTTGGCACTGGAACATCGCAAGGCGTACCAATAATTGCATGTCAATGCGAAATTTGCCAATCCGAAAACCCGCTCGACAAACGCTTACGAGCTTCCGTCCTGATTGAAACCGATGCAAAAAACATCTTAATAGACGCTGGCCCCGACTTTCGAGAGCAAATGCTCCGTCACAAAGTACTCCGCATTGACGCAATCCTGCTAACCCACGAACATCGCGACCACATAGCTGGCTTAGACGATATTCGCCCCTTCAACTACAACCAAAAAGCAGCAATAAATATTTTTTGTGAAGACCGTGTTTTAAATTCCCTGCACAATGTTTATTACTACGTTTTCAAACATGAAAAATATCCAGGCGTGCCAGACATGAAACTCGTCCCGATAGAAAATGCGCCATTCCAAATTGGCAAAACACAAGTAACTCCAATCCGTGTCATGCACCTGAAACTGCCAATCTACGGCTTTCGTATCGGTGATTTTACGTACATAACAGACGCAAACTACATCGACGACTCGGAATTAGAGAAGGCCAAAGGAACAAAGGTCTTGGTTATAAACGCATTACGCCACAAAAAACACAACTCACACTTCAACCTCGAAGATGCACTTGCGGTTATCGAAAAAATAAAACCCAAGCACGCATATCTAACGCACATTAGCCACCAAATGGGCTTTCACACACAGGTTTGCAACAAACTACCTAAAGGTGTCAGCCTTGCTTACGATGGACTAGAAATTGAATTATAAATTATAAACAAATGAAACACAGAGCTTTATTCGCCTTTATTGTAACTATTATAATAATCAGTTTAGGAATATATTTTTATACAGAAACAGGAAAATACGCAAGCATGACCCTTTGGATTTTGGCAAGCCCATTGGCGTTATCTTACCACCCAATTTTCTACCAAAATGCAAGCGAAATGGAAATATCCGAAAAAAAATATCGCCAAACAAAACAATGGATGCAAATTGCGCGGTTCAGTTTTGCTGGTTTCGGCATTTTACTCTTCGTTTTTCAGCTAATATCTGACATCGGATAGAGTAAAAAAAAACCGAAAAACAATTATCAAATGTTCCGCATCAAAGAAAGGCAAACAATTCACCTGATAAGTTTAATCGACATTTTGCTTACTATTGGTGCGTATTTGATAGCGTATTTTATCCGAAGTGGTATAACAGAAACACAGTTGCCATATACGCAACAAAACACAATTCTAATACTTTTACTTATTCCGATTTGGTATGTTTTGCTTCGTATTTCCAACCTAACAAATCCGCAACGGACAAAGGCGTATTCTGTAATTTTCATGGATTTAATATTCATTATTTCTGTCGGCTCGGGGCTTTTATTCATTTCTATTTTTGTTTTCAAGCTAGAATATATCAGTAGAATTATCATTTTCTTGTTTGCAGCTTTAGATTTATTATTCCTTTTTGTAGCCAAAGTTGTTTTCTATTCTATCCTGAAAAAGAAGCGTTTACGAGGATTCAACCAAAGAAATATTTTGCTTATTGCCGACAAAACTTCGGAGTTTTTCGTTCGTCAGCTCGACTATAACGCACAATGGGGATATAACATAAGTGGCGTTATCTCAGAAGATGATTCTGTTTGTGAGCTTTTTCGAGGAAAATGTCCAATTTATCCACAATCGACAAACATTGCCGAATTGATTGACCAACAGCCAATTGACGAGGTTATCTTTTGCAAAAATGAATTCAAACAAAACGAACTAATTCCGCTTATTTACACATGCCAACAAATTGGCGTTTCATTTAGCCTTCAATCCGATTTGCAAAACATTATTCTCGGACGAGGACAGCTAAACTATCTTGGCGAAAATCCGTTCATAACCATCAGTAACACACCGACTAATTACCTGCCTTTGGTGATGAAAAATATCTTCGATTTTGTTTTTTCGTTTTTTGTTTTGCTTGTTTCTTCGCCTCTTATTCTTGTTGTATCAATCGCCATAAAACTCGACTCCAAAGGAAATGTTTTCTTTTCGCAAAATCGTGTAGGCTTACGTGGGCGTGAGTTTCGCGTTTACAAATTTCGGACAATGACAACCAATGCCGAAAAACAACGCGAAGCTCTTAAAACAAAAAACGAAATGAGCGGTCCTGTTTTCAAAATCAAAAACGACCCACGGCTTACTCATCTCGGCAAAATCCTCAGACGCACTAGCATCGACGAATTGCCGCAGTTTTTCAATGTCTTACGTGGCGATATGTCCGTTGTCGGTCCTCGTCCTGCACTCCGTGCCGAGGTACAACAATATGAGCGTTGGCAGCTCCGCCGACTTTCCATGAAGCCCGGAATTACGTGCATTTGGCAAGTATCTGGACGCAATAAAATAGGCTTTGAACAATGGATGAGGCTAGACTTAAAGTATATAGACACATGGACACTCAAACTTGATACAATAATTCTTATAAAAACTATTCGCGCAGTACTTTCGGGCGATGGACAATAGAAAATCCTTGCAGAATCGATTTTGGTTTTTACGCACCTATTAACATTAGTAAAATGAATTTAATAAAGTAAGCCATTAAAATTCCTAACTAAAACTAAATCAGGCGTAAGCAAAATTATTAATTTTCCATTACTTATTAGACTTTGGACAAAAAAGTAATTTGATTTGAAACCCTGTAATTTGTATATTATGAATGAAAAAAAATAAAACATCACATTATTTATACTTAACTAAATCAACGAACTTGTTGCT
>JAOZMU010000137.1 GCA_029934165.1 Bacteroidales bacterium | reverse complement strand
TTGTTTTTGTTAATATTTGAGGTATCTTATCTATTGCTAAATCATTGCAAATTAGGATAGTCCCTACATAACAGTGTTGGTATGATTATCAAACAGTTATATGGCTGTTTTGAAATAAACAAAATCAAATTTCACTTAATAATCAAGCGATTAAAAATTAAATTTCTACATATTTTCATCGACCAACATTATTTTGTATGGACTATCAGTTTTTTTGAATCAAAAAAAGCAAGCCAAAAAATTTGACTTGCTTTTTGTGAATTTGTGTGATGGTTGTTATTTGAGAACGCCTAACTCCTTGCCAACCTTTGTGAAAGCAACAATTGCTTTGTCGAGATGTGCTTGCTCGTGAGCGGCAGACAACTGAACACGAATCCGCGCTAAACCTTTGGCTACCACTGGGTAATAGAATCCTATTACGTAAATTCCTTCTTCGAGAAGTTTTGAGGCAAAATCTTGCGACAATTTAGCATCGTAAAGCATGATTGCGCAAATGGCTGATTTTGTCGGTTTTATGTCGAAACCTGCTTCTTTCATTTGTCCAACAAAATAATCGGTGTTTTTGTGCAACTTGTCCTGAAGTTCAGACGTTTCCGCCATCATATCGAACATTTTTATTCCTGCCGAAGCGACCATTGGCGGAATAGAATTTGAGAATAAATACGGGCGAGAGCGTTGGCGCAAAATGTCAATAATTTCTTTTCGTCCTGTCGTGAAACCTCCAATTGCGCCGCCAAATGCCTTGCCTAATGTTCCTGTGATAATATCTACTTTGCCTCGAATATCGAATAATTCGGTAACGCCACGACCTGTATCTCCCACAACACCAGCAGAATGACACTCGTCAACCATAATCATAGCATCATATTTTTCGGCAAGTTCGACAATTTTATCCAACGGTGCAACATTGCCGTCCATAGAGAAAACTCCATCTGTTACAATTATGCGAAACCGCTGACTTTGAGCCTCTTGTAGCTTGATTTCGAGGTCTGTCATATCAGCGTTTTGATAGCGAAAACGTTTTGCTTTGCAAAGACGAACTCCATCAATAATGGAGGCATGATTCAGCGAGTCCGAAATAATTGCATCTTCGGCGGTCAATAGCGGTTCAAAAACGCCACCGTTTGCATCAAAACAAGCGGCGTAAAGAATCGTATCTTCAGTGCCGAAAAATTCTGAAACTTTTGCTTCGAGTGTTTTGTGTAAGTCTTGTGTTCCGCAGATAAAGCGCACCGATGACATGCCGTATCCGTGGGTATCTAACGATTTTTTTGCTGCCTCGACCAACTCTGGACTGTTTGATAGCCCAAGGTAGTTATTAGCACAAAAATTCAACACTTCTGCACCAGATTCTAACTTGATTTTTGCCGTTTGTGGCGAAACAATAATGCGTTCGTTTTTGTATAAACCAGCATCTTGGATAGAAGCCAACTCTTTTTGAAGGTGGTCTTTAATTTTTCCGTACATCTTTATTTTCAGTTAATTATAAATAATTATTTTCAAAATACCCATGCTCTACTCGAACAAATGAGCGCAACACAAAACTACATATTTTAAATCAGCCTAACAAAAACACATAGAAATATTGCAGCCTGTCCGTAAAAAAATCGGACTTCTGTTTAAAGTTGGACTTTTTAAACCATAGAAGAAAAAGACTTATAACCATGATTTTTTGATAGTTCCAAATTTTGTCCATTATATGCTAAATCTGAGTCCAAAATCTATTCTAATTGGGTCTTGTGGTGTTGTCTCAAAATTTTCGTATCCAGCGTTGTAATATCTAATATCCAGCAAGTTAAACACATTCATAAATAAGCTGGCATTAAATTTTGGTTTACTTATTATTTTGTAATTAGCCGTTAAATTTATCAGTGTAAAAGGTTCATTCATAACAGCATCGTCAATTTTTGATTTTCTATAATGGCTGCCTGTTCTATATAATATTTTTGTGTAAACACTAAACTTATCTTTATATCGCATTCCTATTCCTGATTTTATAGTATGTTTTGCGTTAAAAATCAAGGGGTTGTCTCCTATTTCTCCATCTGAATATGTATAAGCTACAAAAAGATTAGTGTTAAAATGTTTTCCAAGATTACCTTTATAATCAAATTTAAAAGTTCCGCCGTAAGCTATTGCATCGCCTTTATTAACAGCTTTAGAAACATATCCGACAAGAATTTCATGAAATTCTATATTTTCGTAGCCTGCGCTTCCTATTAAATTAGAAACTTGCCCGTAATAACCATTAACCGTTAGGGCAAAATCTTCATTTAATCTATACATAATATAAGCATCGTAGGAAGTTCTTTTTTCGGGTTCTAAATCCGGATTAGCTAAATGCCAGAAACCACTTGCAAGTCCTGTTATTTCGCCATCATCGTTTGTTGTTGGATAAAACGAACCATAATGCTGATAGGCTTTATATGGCGATGGAGCGAGGTAGGCTTGTCCGTATAATAATTTTACTGTTAATTCATTTATTGGATTGTAAACCAAACCTATACGTGGATTCATTGTGCTTTTGTATCGCGAATTATAATCATAACGCGTTCCGGCTGTAATTGTTAATTCATCAAATATTTGATATTGCAATTGCAAATAAGAACCTATGTTATAATAATTCAAATTATAAATATCTTGTATTATTGTAAGGTCGTTTCCATTCAAATCGGTTACATTTGTTCCGGGATAATAAATATTCTGGTCTTCTGGCGATTTTGACTCATCGTATTCAAACGGTAAATCACTCGTTTTTGGTATTGCATTAATAAATTCGTAAGAAGCTCCACCAATAACTATGAATTTTTCCGAATAACTATAATTAAATTGCTCTTCAATTTTTATAGTTCGGTCTCTTTCGTATTTATAAGCATCAAGGTAGCCTGCATATTGATTTAAAAACAAAGAATGTGGGTGAACCTTAAACTCTTGTGCCGAAATTGTAGAGTTTAATCCAAACTTTTCATTCTTGGATACAAAACTGTGGGTTGCATAAATATTTTGTATATGATTTGCATAAACCGTTTCTTTTGAATAGATGTAAGTAGAAGGTAATGAGGCTACTGAGTTACTGTGGCTTTCAAAAAGTCGAGAATATCCTACTTCAAATTTGTTAAAGTTTAGTTTTGCATGAATTGAATACGCATCTGTTGGAGTTGCCCAAGGTTGTTTGCCAATTGCTGGTGTTACCGTATCGCCAAACATTAGCATTTCGCCAGTTTGTGAATAATGGTCGTACCATTGGTAGTCTTCGGGATAATAATCGGGAAAAAAAGGCTCGTCGGAATGATAGTATTTACCCGTTAGAGAAAAGGAAACTTCTTCATTACCAACACCATATACCAATGTATTGTCGGTTGTGTTATAAAGACCATACGAACCAGTAAAATGTATTCCTTCGTTTTCGTATCCTTTATTTGTGATGATATTTATTACTCCTGTAAAAGCATCTGCACCATATAAGGACGATGCCGGACCAAGAATTATCTCAACTTGTCTAACGTTTGCAAGCGAGTAGCTTTCTCCAAGCGTATGTTCGGTTCCGGTTGTAGAATTAATACGAATTCCGTCCATAAGAATAATGAATTTTTCATTTCCGGCAATACCGCTAAGTGTAAAAATATCAGTATTTTGCGAAATTGATTTCCTTTGAATTTCAACTTGTGGAATATCGTCTAATAACTCTTTCAGACAAGAGTAATTTCGTTGCTCGATTTGTTGCTGCGTAACAACATAAACAGTCGCTGGAGCATCTGTTGCCTTTTGTGAAAATTTTGATGCCGTATAAACCTCTAACTGCATCAATTCTTCTAAGGTCATGTCGTAAACATCTTTCTGATTCGTGGTGTCGGTTTGTGCATTTAAGTTTATCATACTCAACACAATTGCCAAAATTGTTAATGCCAGATTTTTCATAGTTTTAGCTTATATTTTAGGGTTAAAAGTTATATATTTTTGCTTTTTAAAACATAAATTTATTCACATTTTTTTTATGTGTTAAATCCATTTTTTTACAAGACTTAATAAATACGACATCATCAAGTTAATAATAAAATATTAAAAACGAAAAAATGATAACATATTATTAATCAATTAGCGTTTTAGAACGAAGATAAAATTAACTTTTACCATTTTTTGCTGTTTTTCAGTCAAATAGCAAATAATTGTCTCAATATTAAAAAGTGCATGGCACTTAAAGTCTTAGAAATTACTAAAAGTACGTTTTTTCCAACAATTCTTTTATTTCGTTATAAAGTCCCTGCCAATCGAAATTAAGTGAGTTTTCGTAGGTTTTTAGTTCCATAATTCCGTCTAATGTTTTTTTGCTTAATAACCTCATTGCCTCATCATTATTGCTGTCTATGTATTTTTTGTATTCGTTCTTAGTCATTAAGGGATAGGTTCTTAGCACCTTTTGTTTGTTGTAATGCGGAGGAAGGTAATGCTTAATATTGCTTTCAAGATTAAACATTTGATAAACAGTTACGATTTGTGAAATATCTTCTCGTCTGACATATTTGAATAAATCTACATTTTCATTTAGCAAATCCTCAATTTGTTGGAAAAGAAGTAAATGCTTTTCTCTAGCTTCACTTTCCCATCTCACACTTGAGGTAAAGCAAAGCGCATTTCTTTTTCGTTGTTGTTCGAGAAACATTTCTTTAAGTTCCTCATTTGTGTATTTTGAAGTGTCTATCATTATCGAATTTAATTTTTTACCTGAATTTTTGTCGAATAGCGCAAAGAAACTAACTAAAAGTACGTTTTTTCCAACAATTCTTTTATTTCGTTATAAAGTCCCTGCCAATCGAAATTAAGTGAGTTTTCGTAGGTTTTTAGTTCCATAATTCCGTCTAATGTTTTTTTGCTTAATAACCTCATTGCCTCATCATTATTGCTGTCTATGTATTTTTTGTATTCGTTCTTAGTCATTAAGGGATAGGTTCTTAGCACCTTTTGTTTGTTGTAATGCGGAGGAAGGTAATGCTTAATATTGCTTTCAAGATTAAACATTTGATAAACAGTTACGATTTGTGAAATATCTTCTCGTCTGACATATTTGAATAAATCTACATTTTCATTTAGCAAATCCTCAATTTGTTGGAAAAGAAGTAAATGCTTTTCTCTAGCTTCACTTTCCCATCTCACACTTGAGGTAAAGCAAAGCGCATTTCTTTTTCGTTGTTGTTCGAGAAACATTTCTTTAAGTTCCTCATTTGTGTATTTTGAAGTGTCTATCATAACCTATTATTTATATGTTTTATTTCCGGGACTTTTTATGAGATATTTGCCACCAGCATTTACACGTGCAATACATTCAGGCAGAATTGAATAGGTGTAAATTTTTATCTTTTCTTCTATCAAAACCTCCATCATAGTACCGTTGTATTGAACAGAATATTCCAATTCTTTTACAGTTAAAACAACACTTTCGTCTTTGCTTGTAAAAAAGATACTTCCCGGATACCGTTTTTCTTTGTTAAAAGCAGTTGCCCCATAACGCCAAACGTCTCCAACATTCAGCCAAATCCAATCTTTTATCTCTGGTCTGCCACCATGAACTGATTGAAGTACGGGAAACATTCCGGATTTTAGCACTTTCAAAACATACTGATTACAGTCAGGTAAATTGTTTTCTGCTACCTGAATTCCAATAATATCCTGCAAAAGTTTTGCAAGCACTTTTTCGTCAAGTGGCAAATTTTTTAATCTATTCCATACTTCAACATCAACGGCTCTACTTATTGCTTCTAAACTCTCTTTCGTTGCTTCTTTTGTAATGTGTTCAACAACTGTTTGTTGCACCTGTTCCTCAATCTTGTGTTGCAACCAAGTAGAAATAAAAACAGTAGTAATGACAAGTAATAATGCGTAAAGCACAAAACGTTTTTGTATCCTGAAATTTAATAAAGTGTCCATAATTTAATAATTTTATGTTTATAAAAAAGCGAGAAACAAAAACATCACCAAACGCCCACAATAATAACAAGTATAGCTTACATTAATTCATACATATTAAATCTCGGTAACTTGTTTTAGAACGAAGATTAAATTAACCTTTACCATTTTTTGCTGTTTGTTACTGATTTTCAGTATTTTGTTGAAAAAGTCCACAAAACAACAAAGTAGGCGTTTCATCGCCCAATCATAACGGATATGTTCACCCATGGCTACTCATTATTACAAAGGTACGTTTTTTTTGGAGATGGAGTCGAAAATCCGTACTTTTCCAAAGTATCATTAAATAGTTTTAAGACTCAACCAATATTTATTTTACCTTTGTATAAATAGAGAATCTGCACTTAGTGCTATTTGACGTAAGTATATTGTAAGTACTCTTACAAAAGTTCTTGCGCTTTTTATTAATCTAAGTTGTTAATTCACAGCTTAAACGTTTCATAAAAAATAGGTCTAAGACCTTAATGATACACATATTGATAACAGTTTAATAAGTCTTGATTATCTTTACGCACACTTAATATTGAAGTCTAAATAAAATAACCTTTAAAAAACAAATTATGAAACTACATTTCAAATCATTTTTGGTAGCATACCTAATCATTTTTACTGCTACTTCGGCAATCGGGCAAGAAAAAAATAACGCTGCCGAAACCTACATGAATAGTCAGGTTAAACATAAAAACACAGTGCTGATTGCAAAAGAGAAACAAGAGATTCTTTCCGTTGATATTATTGAATCTCAATTAGTTGTCAATATTGGCGACAAATATAACGATGTAAATATTGTGAACGGATATTTCATTAAAGACGGAAAAAAACTAACATCTTTTAAATCGTTTTCCAAAATTCTTTCTTCGCAGGATTTTATTGACGCATTAAAAAAATTCAAACTAAAAACCGAGCAAAACGGTGTCGAATTTCGGTCGTTGTTGTTTGCGCTGGACAACGAAAGTAGAGGAAAATTCTTTGAAAAAGATGGAAAATGGATTTTTGTTAGAAGTGAGTTTTTTGGCGATGTTTCTGGTTATGAGATTACCACAGATAAAAAAGGACGAATACAATCTATCGCTTTTGTCGATAAAAAAATGGAGCTTCCCGAAAAAACAATGGGTTCTGCATCTAATAAACGGTTTAAAAAAGTTGATGAGAATTATCTCAGCAAAAAAACAAAAAAACAACTGACCGAAGAACTATCAAAAATGGTTATTGTATATGGTTTTAAGACAGAAAAAATAGAAATTCCAGATGTAAAACTAAACATTAATATTTACGAGGGTAAACTAGAAATTCAGGAAGAAGAAAACGGAATTATTCATGCTACTAAATATCAGTTTGTACTTCTCGAAAAAGATGGAAATCACTCGGTTATAAAATCTAAATCAAAGATTATGGAAAACCATCTTTTTGTTGATGCTCTTAAAGAGAAATTTAGCTTAAAAAACAAAGAAGATGCTGCTGAATTTGAAAAATTCTTAGATATTTTAAACCCAGCAAACAAAGAAGCCAAAGACTGTTATATGAAAGAAAACATCTGGTTTTTTGTACGCAATAATCAAGCGGAAGCAGCTGAGTCATATATGGTTATGACTGATAAAGCTGGTAAAATTAAATATATGGATTATTTTGAGATAACCGATGAACAAATTTTGAGATTTAAAATGAAAGACCCTGAATTTAAGGCAGACTTTAATTTTGTTTTGGAACAGCCAACAAAAACGACATTAAGCATGAAAGAATCAGAGGAAATGCCAGTGAAAATTTCCTTCAATCCAGATGCAGTAAATGCTGCTGGCGCATGGATAATGACACGTTTAGACGGCAAGCCAGCGGGAATGTCGGCAGCAACAACAATGGAATCGCCTTTCACAGACGATATTCCAGGCAAATACCTCAAAAAAGGAAAACACAAAGTAGAATACTTGCTTTTGCCTCCCGGACAAAGCACCGACAATCCGTATGGTGTTATAACTCTTGAAATTGAAGTGAAGTAGATGTTTTTTAAACACAATTAAGGAAACTTAGCAATAAAGATTATTTTTGCATCACACATATATA
>JAOZMU010000136.1 GCA_029934165.1 Bacteroidales bacterium | reverse complement strand
AGCGGGAATAGCTCAGTTGGTAGAGCGTCAGCCTTCCAAGCTGAAGGTCGCGGGTTCGAGCCTCGTTTCCCGCTCTTTTTTTGCCGATGTAGCTCAGGGGTAGAGCGTTTCCTTGGTAAGGAAGAGGTCATGGGTTCAATTCCCATCGTTGGCTCAAGAGCAAAGTGCGAAATTTGTTAATAATGATATAATACTTAACGATAATGGCAAAAGAAAAATTTGATAGGTCAAAACCACATGTAAATATTGGTACAATAGGACATGTTGACCATGGTAAAACAACCCTTACTGCAGCGATTACTAAAATATTAGCTGAGAAAGGGTTAGCAGCTGTAAGAGATTTCGATTCTATTGATAACGCTCCAGAAGAGAAAGAAAGAGGTATTACGATTAATACAGCGCACGTAGAGTACGAAACAGTAAATCGTCATTACGCACACGTTGATTGTCCAGGTCACGCCGATTATGTAAAAAATATGGTTACTGGTGCTGCTCAAATGGATGGTGCTATTTTGGTTGTTGCTGGTACTGATGGACCAATGCCACAAACACGTGAACATATTCTTTTGGCACGTCAGGTAAATGTTCCTCGTCTAGTTGTTTTTATCAACAAAGTAGATATGGTTGAAGACGAAGAAATTCTTGAGCTTGTTGAAATGGAAGTTAGAGATTTACTAAGTTTTTACGAATTTGATGGCGATAATGCACCTGTAATCTTAGGTTCAGCACTTGGTGGATTGAACGGAGAAGAAGAATGGGTAGAAAAGATAATGGAATTAATGACAGCTGTTGATGAGTATATTCCACTACCTCCTCGGGACATTGAGAAACCATTTTTGATGCCTGTTGAAGATGTATTTTCAATAACTGGACGTGGTACGGTTGCAACTGGACGTATAGAGACAGGAGTAATCAACAGCGGAAACGAAGTTCAAATTATTGGATTAGGTGCAGAAAAGATGAAATCAGTAGTTACTGGAGTAGAAATGTTCCGTAAAATCCTTGACAGAGGTGAAGCTGGTGATAATGTTGGTCTTTTACTTCGCGGAGTTGACAAGAAAGCAATCAAGCGTGGTATGGTAATCGCAATTCCAAATTCGGTTAATCCACATACATATTTCAAAGCCGAAGTTTATGTTTTGAAAAAAGAAGAAGGCGGACGTCATACACCATTCCACACAAATTATCGTCCACAGTTTTACCTTAGAACACTTGACGTAACAGGAGAAATTATTCTATCAGCAGATCGTGAAATGGTAATGCCTGGTGATAATGTTTCAGTAGAGGTTAGGCTTATCACACCAGTTGCAATGCACCAAGGTTTGCGTTTTGCAATCCGTGAGGGAGGACGTACTGTAGGAGCTGGTCAAGTAACAGAAATTATTGAATAAGTATTTTTCGGATAAATATAGAGAAAAGGAAGGATTTTTCCTTCCTTTCTTTTAAATACACGGGTGTAGCTCAGTTGGTAGAGCACTGGTCTCCAAAACCAGGTGTCGGGAGTTCGAGCCTCTCCTCCCGTGCTAATTAATTATTGTCATGAAGATAAAATTGTATGTAGAAGAGGCTTATAATGAGCTGGTAAATAAAGTTACATGGCCGACATGGCCTGAATTGCAAAATAGTGCAATTGTAGTAATGATAGCTTCTTTAATAATAGCACTTACTATAGCAGCAATGGATTCTGTTTTTAGTAATTTTATGGAATTCTTATATAGTATTTTTTATTAATTATTAATAGGGAATCGGTAAATCGTAAAACCAGCAATGGAAAGTATTGATGATAATAAAAAGGACGGATTAACAAAGAATTCGCAGAGGCGGTGGTATGTCCTAAGAGCAATCGGCGGAAAAGAGAAAAAGGTTAAAGAGTACATTGAGAATGAAGTAGCTCGTTTGAAAATAGAGGATTTAATAGCCCAAGTTTTAATACCTACCGAAAAAGTATTTCAAATTAGAAATGGTAAAAGAATTAATAAGGAGAGGAATTTCTATCCAGGTTACGTTTTAATAGAGGCTGTTTTGCAAGGAGAAGTACCTCATATTCTCAAAAATATTCCGAATGTTATAGGATTTCTAGGGGCTGAAAAAGGAGGGAGTGCAACTCCTTTACGAGAATCAGAAGTTAAAAGAATACTTGGACAGGTTGATGAATTATCAGAAAGTGAGAGCGAAATTAGTATTCCATATTTCGTTGGCGAGACTGTAAAAGTTACAGATGGTCCGTTTTCATCTATGAGTGGTGCGATTGAAGAAGTCGATAATGAAAAGAGGCGGCTGAAAGTTACAATTAAAATATTTAATCGTAAAACTCCAGTTTTCTTAGATTTTGTTCAAGTAGAAAAAGAATAAATAATTTTATAGTAATTTTATTTTCCGAGTCGTAAGACTTGCTTCCCCGAATTTAAAGTTACATCTTGTTTCTAATACAATATAGAAAATTTAGTTATGGCTAAAGAAGTTGTAGGAATTATTAAGTTACAGATACCAGGAGGGACAGCTAGTCCTTCGCCTCCTGTTGGTCCTGCATTAGGTGCTAAGGGGATTAACATAATGGAGTTCTGTAAGCAATTTAATGGACGTACAGAAAAATATAAGGGGAAAATTATTCCTGTTGTTATTTCGGTTTTTGCTGATAAGTCGTTCGAATTTGTAACAAAAACTCCACCTGTGGCAATCCAATTGAAAGAAGTTGCAAAGATTAAGTCTGGTTCGGCAGAATCAAATCGAGTCAAAATCGCAGACGTTACTTGGGAACAGGTTCAAAAAATTGCACAAGATAAAATGGTGGATATGAATGCTTTTACTGTTGAGTCTGCAATGAAAATGGTGGCTGGCACTGCAAGAAGCATGGGGATTACAGTAAGTGGAACTCCTCCTTTTGAATAATAACGATAAATTGAGTTCAAACAATGGCAAGAGTTACAAAAAATAGAAAGCTTACTTTACAGAAAGTTGACTCCGAAGCAAAGTATAAACTTGAAGATGCTGCGAAATTAGTCAAAGAAGTTAGTACAACTAAATTTGATGCTTCAGTAGATATTGATATCAGGTTGGGTGTGGATCCTCGGAAGGCAAATCAGATGGTTCGTGGTATTGTTACCTTACCTCACGGTACTGGTAAAGAAAAACGCGTACTTGTGTTGTGTACACCAGATAAAGAAGAAGAAGCAAAAAGTGCAGGTGCAGATTTTGTAGGTTTAGATGATTATGTCACCAAGATACAAGGCGGATGGACAGATTTCGATGTAGTGATAACTATGCCTCCAGTAATGGCAAAAGTCGGTAGGTTAGGTAGAGTTTTAGGACCTCGCGGATTAATGCCGAATCCTAAAAGTGGAACAGTTACCATGGATGTTGGAAGTGCTGTAAAAGAGGTTAAGAAGGGTAAGATTGATTTTAAGGTTGATAAGTATGGGATTTTGCATACTTCGGTTGGAAAAGTTTCTTTTACTGCGGAAAAATTAGTTGAAAACGCTCGTGAGTTTATTAATACAGTATTGAAACTAAAGCCTGTATCAGCAAAGGGAACATACGTAAAAAGTGTTTACATTTCGAGTACAATGAGTCTCGGAATTCAGGTTGATGTAAAATCTTTTGATGAATAATATCGTTTGACGGTATTGAAACTTTACGAGAAAATGAAGCGGGAAGAAAAACAAATAATAATCAATAGTTTAGCTGACACCATCAAACAATATAGTCATTTTTATTTGACTGATATTTCTGAGCTGAATGCAGAAAGCACATTTGCTTTAAGAGAGTTGTGTTTTAAAAAGGAAATAAAATTGGTTGTCGCTAAAAACACACTTTTACAACGAGCTTTTAATGAAGCAGGGGTAGATGTAGGTGAAATTGATGAAGCTTTCAAAGGACATACTTCTATTCTTTTATCAGATACTGGTAATAGACCTGCAAAACTGATAAAAGAATTCAGGAAGAAGCATAGCAAGCCAATTTTAAAGGCTGCATTTGTGGAAGCATCGTTCTACATGGGCGAAGAGAATTTAGAAACATTGAACAACATTAAGTCTAAAGAAGAACTCATTGGAGATGTAGTACTTCTTCTTCAGTCGCCAATTAAAAATGTTGTTTCAGCTCTTCAGTCGGGTGGAAACATTTTAACAGGTGTTTTAAAAACCCTCGGCGAAAAGGGAGAATAATATATAAATACATAAGCCTTCAAGAAGCTTATCGTTTGTTAAGGAAAAAATGATTTTAATTTTTTAATTTGTAAATAAAATGGCAGATTTAAACGCGTTTGCAGAGCAATTAGTTAATTTGACAGTTAAAGAAGTTAATGAATTAGCTGAGATATTGAAAACCGAACACGGCATTGAGCCGGCTGCAGCTGCAGTTGCAATGGCACCAGCAGCCGATGGAGGCGATGGCGAAGCTAAAGAACAAACTGAGTTTGATGTGATTTTGAATCATCCTGGTGGAGCAAAACTTGCAGTTGTTAAATTGCTAAAAGAGCTTACAGGATTAGGTCTTAAAGAAGCAAAAGCTCTTGTTGACGCAGCACCAAAAGCAGTAAAAGAGGGTATTAGTAAAGATGAAGCAGAATCACTTGTTACGCAATTGAAAGAAGCTGGAGCTGACGTAGAGTTGAAATAACTTTTTCTGGGACAAGAAAAAAAGCAACTTTTAACACAAACTCTAATTGAATAAAAAATACCTGGAAAATTCAAGAAGATGAAATTTAACCTGACAGGTGAAAACCTGTCAGGTTTTTGTAGTTAGATGAATATGAAAGTTGTACATCTCTTGTCGTTTTATATATTAAGACTGAATATTTTTCCACAAAAGTTTATAATCAATCCAGAAAATCCATGTTAAACAAAAGAATCAGCTTCGCTTCAGCTCAAAATCAGCTCGATTACCCTGACTTTTTGGAAGTTCAATTAAAATCCTTTATGGATTTTTTCCAGCTCGAAACAACTCCAGAACGACGGAGATATGAGGGATTGTATCGGGTTTTTACCGAAAACTTCCCTATTTCCGACACGCGAAATAATTTTGTTCTGGAATTTATTGATTATTTCATTGACCCACCACGATATTCCATAGAAGAATGTATCGAAAGAGGGCTTACCTACAGCATTCCGCTTAAAGCAAAGTTGAAATTATATTGTACTGACCCAGAGCATGAGGATTTTGATACTGTCGTTCAAGATGTTTATTTAGGTACAGTGCCTTATATGACTCCAAGAGGTACATTTGTAATTAATGGTGCGGAGAGAGTAGTAGTATCTCAATTGCATCGTTCGCCAGGTGTCTTTTTTGGGCAAAGTGTCCATTCAAACGGAACAAAACTCTATTCAGCAAGAATTATTCCTTTCAAAGGGTCTTGGATTGAGTTTGCTACAGATATTAACAGCGTAATGTATGCTTACATTGATAGAAAAAAGAAATTACCTGTTACTACACTTCTACGAGCGATTGGCTATGAAAGTGATAAAAACATTCTTGAAATTTTCAATCTTGCAGATGAGATAAAAATTAGTAAGAGCGGATTAAAAAAAGTAATCGGAAGAAAACTTGCAGCACGTGTTCTTAAATCGTGGATTGAAGATTTTGTTGATGAAGATACAGGAGAGGTCGTATCTATTGAGCGAAATGAAGTTATAATTGACAGAGAAACGATTATTGATGCTGACCATGTAGAGGAGATACTGGAATCTGGAGCGAAAACTATCTTATTGCATAAAGAAAATCAGAATCTTTCAGATTATGCAATTATATATAATACCCTGCAAAAAGATGCTTGTAACTCTGAAAAGGAAGCTGTAATTCATATTTATCGATTACTGAGAAACTCCGAGCCACCAGATGAAACAACGGCAAGAGATGTTATTGATAAACTTTTCTTCTCAGACAAAAGATATGATCTTGGCGAAGTAGGACGGTTCAGATTGAACAGAAAACTTGGTCTGAATATCGACAAGGACACGAAAGTTCTTACAAGAGAAGACATCATTGAGATAATAAAATATTTGATTGAGTTGATAAACTCAAAAACAGATGTTGATGATATCGACCACCTTAGCAATCGGCGAGTTCGAACAGTTGGAGAGCAATTGTCAAATCAATTCGGAGTAGGGCTTGCACGTATGGCAAGAACTATCAGGGAACGTATGAATGTCCGTGATAATGAGGTTTTTACCCCAGTGGACTTAATAAATTCAAAAACTCTTTCATCTGTTATAAATTCGTTTTTTGGGACAAATCAACTTTCGCAATTTATGGATCAAACAAATCCATTAGGCGAGATGACCCACAAAAGACGTATGTCAGCATTAGGACCTGGAGGTCTTTCGCGTGAGCGCGCAGGGTTTGAAGTCCGTGATGTTCACTACACACATTATGGCAGACTGTGTCCTATCGAAACACCAGAAGGACCGAATATTGGACTTATTTCATCGTTGTGCGTCTTTGCAAAGATAAACACCTTAGGTTTTATCGAAACACCATACAGAAAAGTTACCGAAGGACTTGTTGACTTACAAGACGATGGTGTTGTTTATTTAAGTGCTGAAGAAGAAGAGGCAAAAATTATTGCTCAGGCAAATGCAGATATTGATAGCTCAGGCAAATTTTTAGCCCAACGAATTAAAAGCCGTTACGAAGGCGATTTTCCGATAGCAGAGCCAGATGCAATTGATTTAATGGATGTTGCGCCAAACCAGATAGCTTCGATTGCAGCATCTCTAATTCCTTTCTTGGAGCATGATGATGCAAACCGAGCATTAATGGGGTCGAATATGATGCGTCAGGCTGTCCCACTATTAAGACCAGAAGCCCCCGTTGTTGGGACAGGAATTGAGCATAAAGTTGCAAAAGATTCTAGGGTATTAATGGTAGCCGAAACCGATGGAGTTGTAGATTATGTCGATGCTAATGAGATAGTTGTTCGTTATAACTTAACTGAAGAAGACCGATTTGTAAGTTTTGACAACGACATCAGGAGATATAAACTACCTAAATTCCGTAAAACAAATCAAAACACCTGCCTGAATCTACGACCAATGGTAAAACAGGGTCAAAAAGTTACAGAAGGTCAAATCCTTTCCGAAGGCTATGGTACAGAAAAAGGCGAATTAGCACTAGGACGAAATCTTAAAGTTGCTTTTATGCCTTGGAAAGGCTATAACTTTGAAGATGCGATAGTTATTTCGGAACGTGTTGTACGAGATGATATTTTTACATCAATACACATTGATGAGTACGTACTAGAAGTTCGCGATACAAAAAGAGGAATTGAAGAGCTAACCGCCGACATTCCAAATGTGAGCGAAGAAGCCACAAAGAACCTTGACGAAAACGGACTTATTAGAATTGGTGCTGATGTCAATCCAGGAGATATTTTAATAGGAAAAATTACACCAAAAGGCGAATCAGACCCATCACCAGAGGAAAAACTCCTAAGGGCTATTTTTGGAGATAAAGCTGGCGATGTAAAAGACGCATCACTGAAAGCACCACCCTCTCTTAACGGAGTGGTAGTAGATAAAAAATTGTTTTCTCGTTCGGTAAAAGAGCGTAAATCAAACACTTACGACAAAGCAAAGATTACTGAAATTGATAGAGAATTTGAAGGAAAAACAGTAGAACTACTAGGTCAGCTTGTTGACAAACTTTTTGTATTAGTCAATGGCAAAGCATCACAAGGTGTAAAAGATTACCTAAGTAATGATGTTATTCCAAAAGGCACAAAATTCACCCAAAGAATGCTTGCTGAATTGAACTACCAAAATGTAAACCCAAATAGATGGACGACTGACAAAAAGAAAAATGAAACTATTAAGTTAGTAATCCATAATTATATTATAAAATTCAAAGAACTCGAAAGCCGTGCCAAGCGTGAAAAATACAATATTACCATTGGAGATGAGCTACCTATAGGTATCATACAACTTGCAAAGGTTTATATTGCCAAAAAACGTAAAATAAAAGTCGGCGATAAAATGGCAGGACGACACGGCAACAAAGGAATTGTTGCCAGAATTGTTAGAGAAGAAGATATGCCATTCCTCGAAAATGGAACAACAGTTGATATTGTCTTGAATCC
>JAOZMU010000135.1 GCA_029934165.1 Bacteroidales bacterium | reverse complement strand
AAACCGCTTTTGCCAAAAACGCAAGCCACAAGGCAACTACAAGCGGAAAGCCCACTTAGCCGCCCTAAAAAAACTTATTGTCATTAAGTTGTCGTTTTTATCCGTAAAATCACGTATTTTGCTTTTTATTAACCCCACCTGTTCAATAGTATTACTCGGTAATTTTTTTCCAGCCTATTTTTTTCATATTAAAGAAAATTATTGCCGAAGAAATAGCTGCTAAACTAATCATAATCAATGCGCTCCACCATTCGCCAAAAATAATATTTCCAATACCGAAGAGAGACGCGATGACAAGAATGCAACCACAAAACCAGTTTACAAATAGGTAAATAAATCCCGAATCTGACTTTGTTTCAGGGGTTTGGCGTGCAATTTTTTTCCAACCCAAGCCGCCAGGGTGAACTCTTTTGTAGAAATCTATCAGCGTTTTTTCTTTTGTTGGTGGCGTAAGTAAAGTAACGGTAATCCAGACAAAAGTTGACCATATTACAATGAGTATCAATCTGTCAGGAAAATCAACACCTATATGATTCAAGTAAATATACGCTGGAAATGGAGCTATAAGTGCAGCAATTTCGCTCCACGCATTGATACGCCACCAAAACCATCTGAGTATTAAAACTAAGCCTATTCCACCACTACATTCTAAAATAAATTTCCACGCATCGCTAATTTTTTCTAACTGCGAGGTTACAATTAGTGCAAAAAACAATAAGATAAAAGTAGTTATTCTTGAAATTTTCACGTAGTATTTTTCAGTGCCATTAGGTTTAATATACGGACGGAATAAATCATTGACAATATACGATGTTCCCCATACTGTTTGAGATGCAATAGTGGACATAAAGGCTGCTAAAAATGCTGCAATTAACAGTCCTAGAATACCTTGTGGCAAATAACGAACCATTAATTTGGGATACATTTTTCCTGGGTCAACAGTGTTTTCGTACTTTTCGTAATAGGCAAGAAACTCATCGTTCTGATAATTTTCAGATTTCAATATTTCTGGAGATTTCTGTACTTTTTCTGCCATTTGGTAGTAAATTGCATTTTCTGTTTTAAGTGTTTCAATATCAGGTGCTTTGGGAAAGACAACGAGAGCAACCAACGCTACTATTATCCATGGCCAAGGGCGTAATGCAAAATGCGCAATTTGAAACCAAAGGGTAGCAAATAGTGAGTGTTTTTCATTTTTTGCCGACATCATACGCTGTGCAACGTATCCACCACCACCGGGTTCTGCGCCAGGATACCAACTTGCCCACCACTGTACGCCAATATACGTAATAAAAGCTATCATTGTCAACTGCAAAGCATTTGTTCCTGACTCTGATTTTCCATCGGAAATTGCTGGTGTATAATCGAGTACCCAGTTTGGCAAAGAATTTTTCAAGTTTTCTACTCCACCAATATCAGCGTGCGTAGTTGCTATCACTGCCAAGGCGATACTTCCTGTCATGGCTATCACAAATTGGAACGAATCTGTAAGCGAAACGCCCCATAATCCTGATAAAGAGGAATATAAGGCAACAAAAACGAGAATTGAACCTACAACGAGTAAATGTGATGAGAATTGAATACCCAGTATGTTAATTGAACTATAACCAAAAAATGTAAGCTCTGGAAATAAGACACTTAGAATTTTTACCATGGCGAGATTTACCCAAGCAATAACAATTACATTCATCAACACGCCAATATAAATTGCTCTCATTCCGCGCAAAAAGTGTGCTGCTTTACCTTCATATCTGATTGCAACAAACTCACAATCAGTCATTATTCCTGCTCTACGCCAAAGTCGTGCAAAGAAGAATACTGTAAGCATACCACCAAAAATCATATTCCACCAGAGCCAATTACCTGCAATGCCATGTTCTGCAACCAATTCAGTTACAGCGAGTGGCGTATCGGCAGCAAAAGTTGTTGCTACCATACTTGTGCCAGCGACATACCACGGAAGATTTCGCCCACTCAAGAAAAAATCGCTAGTGCTTTTACTAGCTCTACGCGACATAACTAAACCAATTGTAATACTAACAATGAAGTATGAAAGAATAATTATCCAATCTAAGGTGGAAAGTATCATATTACTACGTATTTATTGTAAATATTGTGATGGGAGTTTATGCCGATTCGGTATAAACTTATTAATTATTCGGAGAAACTTTTTTAAGTATTAATTCAAAATCAACCAAAAGAATTTTTACATTACGGACATCAAAGCACTCGGCAGAATTTTTGATTTTTTCTCCGAAATCTCTTAAATTATTTAGCTTCAATTCAGTACCTAATTCGATTGCCTTTTGCCCAAGTTTTTTGTAATTTTCAAACGCTCCAGATTTACTTGCAACACTAATGGGGTTACTTAACATCGAATAAATGAGAGCTTTAGAGTCTTTGCTAAGATTATCCAACCACTCCATTTTCTTTTCTAAATGAGAAGTATTTTCTTTTTCTTTGAGTATATTAAAGGTTGTTTTTGCTTGTGTTTTTTGGTTTTTTGGTCGATGAAGTTTAAGGGTAAAGGTTGTGCCAACATTATGGGTACTTTCTATGAGTATTTTTCCCTTATTTCTGTGAATAAAATCAAAACAAACTTGCAAGCCAAGTCCAGTTCCTTTTTCATGTTGTGTACCACGAGTAGTAAAAATTTTGTTAGACTTAGTTAGTTTTTTTATGTTTTCCTCAGATATGCCAACTCCTGTGTCTGTGATACTTATGGAAACGCTTCCGTTTAAAAACGCTTCCGATTTTTCATCTTCTTTGGCAGATAGTGTTATACTTCCATTTTCGGGTGTAAATTTTATGGCATTCGATATTAGGTTTCGGATAACTGTTTGAAGCATAATAACATCTGCAAATACTGACGTTCCTTCGACAATTTTGTTGTGAAAGGACAGTTTTTTATCTTCTGCCTGAACTGTAAATTGATTTAAAGTTTTTCTTACAATACTATGAAGCTCAGTGCTATTCATGACTATCACCGCAGATTTTTGGTTTTTCCTTGCCCAGTTTAATAGGTTAGACATCAACTCATAAGCCGAGCGCGATGCAGTGAATATTTTTCTGGCAAAGTCGGATATTATACCAGTACTGTTATGGTTTTTAGAAATCCTTTCTGAGTAGTTTTGTGTAATATTTAAGTAATTACCCATGTCGTGTCCGATTACAGAAAGAATTTTATCTTTTTCAATGTTCAACTTTTCCAGCTCTTCCGATTTTTTACGTACCTTCTCTTCAATTAATTTTCTTTCGGTTACATCAATATGGTATTGAGCAATCAGTTTTTTATTGTCTTTTTGCGCAATAAATGGATAGTTGTGAATTTCTACGTAGGTAGTAATATTGTTGCGTGTCTTACTAATTTGAGTTATTCGAGAATTATTTGTCAAAATAGTTTCGCGCAAATCACATTTTTGCTGTTCTGTATTGCACGACAACGAGCAGCCAGAATCAATTGAGTTACATTTGATTGGCTCTTTTTGAGAAGTTGTAATATTTGAAGCCGCATTTGCATGTACAACATATTGGCTATCAGTATCTATGACAATGAAAGGATGTGGCAAGGAGTTAATTATGTTTTGTAAAAAGATTGCGTCCCATTTCCTTTTTCTGAATAGTAAGATAATAATAATGAGGGCAATAGCAATTATTATTGCAGTTATAGCGATAAAATTGATGATAAGATTCCTCCTATTCAATTCATTTTGTGTGCGCTCATCTTTCCTTTTTTGTTCAATTTCTCTTTTCGAGTTCTGAAACTCAATTGCCTCTCGCATAACAACAGATGGCGCTCGTTGTTTACGCATTTTTGCGGTAGCAGCTTCCTTTAATTTATAGTATTTAAGCGAGCTTTTATAGTCTTTTTGAATGTCATAAATTTGCAATAAAAAACTGTATTCTATTATAATGTAATTCAGATTATTTAGTTTTTTCGCCAACTCCAACGCCAGATTTGCCTGAGTTAACGCCTCGGGATATTTCTTACCATCAAAAAGCACTTTTGCCATATTTTGATAAATCTCAACCCTTTGAGATAGGCTATTAACTTTATTTACATACATTTGAGTAGAATCAAGGTACGCCAAAGCAGAATCCGCCTCTTGGCTAACACTATACAAATAGGCAATATTAGCATAACCGATGCAAATTCTGTAAGCTACCTCATTTTTTTTTGCCTCTTGTAGGTTGTCTTTGAAAAAATTAAGGGCAGTATATTTTTGCCCTTTGTAGAAAGACGCTATAGCATAAGTACTTAAAGAAACAAAAATTTCGTGCGCATTATTATTTTTTACTGACGTTTCGTAGTACCTTTTGTAGTGATAATGCGCCTTATCCAAATACGTACTATCATAAGATTTTAATTGATAGAAATTGCCTAAAACATTATAAGTAGAGGCTTCCAGCTCGGGCATTTTGTTTTTGATTGCCAATTCTAAAGCAATATTGTAATTTTTTACTACACTAAAACTATCTTGTCCAGACCTGTATAAATGACCAATATTCTGGTAAATTTCAATGGTCTTTTTTATCGCATGGCGACTTTTTATAGCGTCAAAATACTCAAGAGAAGATTTTAAATACTTAATAGCCTGTTTATCATTGTCCAAAACTTCATAAAGCTTTCCTAACTTGAGATTAATTTCAGCTTTCAACTCTAAGTTTTTTTCAGTATCTCGCAACTCAAGACATTGAATATAAATACTTGCAGCCGTATCATAATGCTCATAGTTATGGTAAATTTTACCTATCTCAAAGCGAAGTTTTTGCTCCCAGTAATTATCACCATTTTTAGTGGCTGTTTTTTTTGCGTCATTAAAAATACTTATTGTTTGTTGAAGTTTATTTGGCAAATACTTATCGTATTTATCATGCAATTTACCATATAAAAAGTATGTTACGATTAGTTCCTGCTCCAGATTTTCCATCATCTGACCATAATGTATTGCACTATCGACATATAATTTGCCCTGAGCGTAATTGAGACTGTCGTTACGTGGGGGGGCTAGTGCTAAATACTTTTCAATAAGGCAATTAAAATAAGTTATCTTCTTTTCAACAGAACAATGTTTTGCTTTATTTCTTAGCTCCACGAAAAGAGTATCTTGCCCAAAAACGCCAACTGTTAGCAATAAAAATGAAATTGTAGCTGTAAATTTTATTAGAATATACTTCATTAGACTGTTTTAAACAATAATGAAATTCCTATCGACTTGGTAAGATGTGTATAAAAAGGCATGTAAAAACGTTAAAGCTTTTGCAATTGCGATTATTACTAAAATAAATACTATAATGCTAAATTATCGCCAATTATTTTAGCACGTACTAATTGAGTGGTCTTCCTTTTTTCAGCAAAACGCGCTTAATAAGGTCGTCTATATTATTAAATCCACCGGGCTTCGAGATATAATCGTCCATACCAACAGCTTTATACTTAATAACTTCCGAAGGAGCAACTTTTGCAGTCATGGCAATGATAGGAATATCAGCATCGTAAATGCCATTCTTATTTTTACGTATAATCTGCGTAACAACATCTCCACTTATAAATGGCATTTCAATATCCATAAATATTAGGTCAAACTTTTCTTTTTCAAGTATTTCCAGAACTTGATTGCCATTTTGTACGATAGTCATTTTATGTTTACTGTTCTTGAAAAATCCTGTAATAAATTCGCGATTAATCCAGTCGTCTTCGGCAACGAGTATATTTTTGGGCAGCAACTCCAAAGAAGATTTATTGTTAAATTGCTCCGTCGAAACATAAAACTCAACATTTTCCGAGGCGTTAAATCTCATAGTAAAATTTATACTATGTTCGTTTTTATTAGTAGTATCCCAAAGTTCACCGTCAGCCTGTTCAATTAAATACTTACAAACATCAATTTGAGATTTTGAAAAGAAGTTTTTAGAATCGGGCTTAATGGCGATAATAGACTCTCTTTCAACTGTCGATTTAGAAACTTCGTTAATTATCGTAAACTCCAGTCTAATAGGCTTTTTAGAATTAATTATCCTGTATTTGCTCTTCTGATTTTTGCAAGAATGCATCCGAACTATTATCGAACATTTTTTACTACTGAGTTTTTGTAGCGAAAAACGAACCAAATTATACAATATCCTGTACAAACCGCCGGCATCGCCATTCAAATGTGTAGGTACATCTCTTTCAACTACCGTCGATAAATCTGATGTAGTAAATTTAATTTCATAATTTACCGTTTTTAGTACTTGCGACAGAATACTTGTCAGAATAAAATCGTTACTAATTGCTGGGTAATTATTGTCCTTGATGAGTGTATAAATATGGATATTAGAAGTTATTGAAAATAGTTTATAGGCAGCCTCCTTAATTTTTTCAAATGTTTGATTATTATTAGGTTTATTAGTCGTTTGCGCAAGGTCTGCGAGTCCAATAATTCCGTTTACGGCATTGCGAATATTATAGTCAATTTTTTCAACTATCACTTTTTTAGAGCTTTGCGCAACAATAAGTTGTTGTTCCTTTTTCAGCAGCTTCTGTTTTGTTGCATAATAATTAGAAATATTATTTATTGTTCCAAATATTTTTTTCACTCTGTGGTTAGTCGTAAATTCATCAATTGTAGCGGTTTCCAAAATGCGTAAAAACTTGCCTTGACCCAGTCCTATGGTGTAACTTATTGAATATGAATTAATTCTGGCTATTTTTAATTTGCGCCGAACAAAAAACACACGTCTCCTATCTTCGATTTCTATGCTTTTGTTTAGCAAATTAAAGATTTCTTTAGCCGGTTTTTTTTCTTTTATATTAAGTATTTTTCTTATGTTATCATGTACAAACCAAGTATTTTCCAGAGGTTGAAAAAACCAGAGTCCAACTTGAGAATCATTGTGTAAAAAGTCAATTTTTGCGTTCAAGTTTCTTATTATGCGCTCATTGCGAATTTTCCAATAATAATTATTCAAAGGAAATACGACCGTACGCAGCAAGTCTATTTCGTGTTTTTGCCAATCTTTTTTTTCGCTACAATTATCGAATTCAACAAAACCAATCAATTCACTATTGGCGATAAGCGGAATAATTAGCACAGAATTTACATTCTTATCTTTCAGAAAGATATACTCAAAATCAGAAAAGGCAGAGATATTACCAGCTATTTCTTTATCGCAAATGAGTTTTTTGTACCACGCATTCAAACCACGAAGATAGCAATGCTTTTGGGTGAAAACACTATCATTTAAAGGCTTAGTATTAAAAGAGTTCCATTGGTAGGTTGCCACAAATTTTGTGTCCTTTTTGTTTATTTCGCCATTCAGATAAACAACAATTCTATCTACGTCTGCTAAATTTGCTACGGTACTTAAAACTTTACTTACGTCAATTTTCGATAATTCGGTAGTGCAAAAATATTTCTGAATATTATTTGCACCTGTTAAATACTTGTCGCGTGTGGCATTTAATAATTCTTGGCTACGATTTTCTTCATATATTGCAATAGATGTGGAGGTAGTTTTCAGTAATTCGACCTCGTCATTTGACCACTTATTTTTTTCGATACTCGAATAACCAATAAATCCTAAAAATGTATTTTGCGAAATCAACGGAAACAGCAAAACCGAATTTGCAGATTTGCTTGTCAAGCGGAGCACGTCAAAATTATTGACACCGCTTGTTTGTACATTTACAATTTCTCCACGCCGAAGTGTGGTTTCTATCTCCTGAAATTCAGGAATTTGAATAATATATTCCGCAGATTGACCGTCTTGAGTATTATCTGGTTTCATCCATTCGCTCAATAACAACATCGTAGAATTATCGCTATGTATTTCATCTCTATAAATAAAAACATGGCAAGCACCACTCGCATTTCCTAACATTTCGAGTATATGCGAGTGGTAGTTTTCCTTAGTATCAACCGCAAGCAAATATTGTTGAATTTTTGCAATAGAACTCAAATAGTTTTCCCTTGTACTCAATTCTAACTCAGACATATAGCTTCCTGTTTTGTCTTGAACAATTGTAACAACACAAAGGGGTGCATATTCGATTTATGATTTAAGCAGTCCTATCTATGTTCTTTTTAAGAGT
>JAOZMU010000134.1 GCA_029934165.1 Bacteroidales bacterium | reverse complement strand
CTTTTTTTGTGAAAAAGTGTCAAGTTTTTTTTTGCTATATGAAACATGCCCAAATGGAACTAAGGTCTTAGTAATGGAAAATTAATAATTAATAATTTTGCTTACGCCTGATTTAGTTTTAGTTAGGAATTTTAATGGTTTACTTTATTAAATAAATTTTACTTAGACCTTAATCGGAATAAATAAATTTGAAGAGGTATTGAAAGAATGTAGTCAATATTTGACTGAAAATCACAAATAATAATTAACCTTTGCACTTGTTATTTTAACCTTTAACAGCTTCAAAAACCTGCGTGCAAATTTGCTAATTATATATTGTGAATTGCTTTAATAAAAAGCGGAAGAATTTTTGTAATAGTACTTATACGATTTTTCGCGGTATGATGTTTATACTTGTGTAATAATGAAAAAATATTCTAAAAAGAAAGGAAAAATGGCAGAAAAAAAACCCAACCCAATAGACAGTATAAAAATACGTCGCATAATATGGCCAATATTAATTGGTTTAAGTGTAGTTGGATATATGCTATACACAAAATTTGATGCTTCGGCTTTTGACGTGGTGCATTTTACAACCCAGTCGGTATTTTGGCTGTTTGTTGCATTGTTACTTATGCTGGCTAGAGATGTTGGCTATATGATAAGACTTAAAATACTTAGCGACAATAAATTTACATGGCGGCAATGTTTCCGTGTTATTATGTTGTGGGAGTTTACTTCTGCAATCACACCATCTGCAATTGGTGGCACGAGTATCGCAATTCTATTCATAAACAAAGAGGGACTTACAATAGGACGTAGCTCTGCTGTTGTTATGGCGACATCTTTTCTTGATGAACTGTATTTTCTTTTGATGTTTCCGCTTGTGTTACTGTTTGTTAGCACATCTGAGTTATTTGCCATCGGCGACTCTACAGGAGACGTTATTTCTTTTACAAACGAATTTTTCTACTTTGCAATAATTGGCTATTCTGTCAAACTTATATACACAATAATACTTAGTTATGGGCTCTTTTTCAATCCTCGTGGGCTGAAATGGCTACTTTTAAAATTATTCAAATTACCACTACTCCGAAAATGGAAACATGGTGCAAATCAGGCTGGTACAGATATAGTTCATAGCTCTCGCGAGTTGCGAAAAAAACCTATTTTGTTTTGGTTGAAAGCATTTGCCGCCACAGCCTTCTCGTGGACATCGCGTTACTGGGTAGTAAACGCCATGTTTCTTGCCTTCTTTGTAGTACACGACCATTTTTTACTATTCGCACGTCAGCTCGTTATGTGGATAATGATGCTTGTTAGTCCAACGCCAGGTGGTAGTGGTTTTACGGAATATGTGTTTGCAGAATATTTAGGCGATTTTTTGCCACAAGCAGCAGGAATTGCTGTAATGATGGCATTGCTCTGGCGTTTAGCTACGTATTATCCGTATCTCATAGCAGGTGCTTTCATATTTCCGGCTTGGGTAAAGAAAAAATTTGGTAAGCAAAATACCGAAAAATCATAAGCGTTTATCAATGAACCTACTATTTGGTAATTTGTAACCTTTCTAATAATTTTTTTGATAGCATACATTAATAGTAATGGAAAATTAATAATTAATAATTTTGCTTACGCCTGATTTAGTTAGGAATTTTAATGGCTTACTTTATTAAATTAATTTTACATAGTGACTTTTGGATAGCCATAAACATACAAAACCTACGATTTTAACATAAGAATATTAATCGAGAATACACCTATTGTGTTATGTGTTTAATTGATAGTTCCGAGTGATGAGGATTACTTTCCGATACAGAACTTGCTAAAAATATTTCCAAGAATTTCGTCGGTAGTTATTTCGCCGGTTATTTCGCCTAGGTGGTAAATGGCTTCGCGTATGTCTTGCGATAGGAAATCTGTCGGAATTTGATTTGTAATGCCCGCCAATGCACGGTTTATTGCATCGCTGGTGTTGTTAAGTGCTTCGAAGTGGCGTACATTTGTTACAACAACATCGTTTTCTCCGATAGGTGAAATACTAACGGCTGCTACCAATATATCTATCAAAGCACTTATGTTTTGTTTTTGCTTTGCTGAAATAAGCACAAAACTGTCATCTGACGTTAGATTAGAATAATTCTCTTTAAAAAAAGAATGTTCCAACTCAAACGCCGATATTTTATCTATTTTATTCACAACAAGAATAAACTTTTTTTCCTGTATTGCAGGATTATCATTTTTCAATCTACGAATAGCATTATCTATGGTTTGTGATGAATCCGTGGCATCGACAAGTTTTAGGATAATTGTTGCTTGACGGATTTTATTATGTGTGCGTTCTATTCCGAGGTTTTCAATAACATCGGTAGTATTTCTCAATCCAGCCGTGTCAATAAAACGATACGGAATTCCATTTATAACTATCATATCCTCTATGGAATCGCGCGTAGTGCCGGCAATTTCCGAAACAATTGCACGCTCATCTTTCAGCAAAAAATTCAAAAGTGTCGATTTGCCAACGTTTGGTTCGCCAACAATAGCGACAGGCACTCCGTTTCGCAGAGCATTTCCGGAATCGAACGATGCCGATAAACTACTCACAATATCACGTATTTTTACCAGCAATGATGATAATTGCTTACGGTCTGCAAATTCAACATCTTCTTCTGCAAAATCTAACTCCAATTCAATCAGCGAAATAAATTGCAAAAGGTCGCTTCGCAATTTGCGTATTTCCGAAGAAAAGCCACCTTTCATCTGTTGGATAGCTACCCGATGCGAGGCTTTGG
The DNA here is from genome assembly GCA_029934165.1 of Bacteroidales bacterium. Taxonomy (GTDB): domain Bacteria; phylum Bacteroidota; class Bacteroidia; order Bacteroidales; family JAOZMU01; genus JAOZMU01. The sequence continues at coordinate 5,372 of JAOZMU010000134.1, read as the reverse complement.
AGTTTGAGGCAATTAGGTCTGCAACAGCCTCGGCTTGAGATAAATCCATTTTCCCGTTAAGAAAAGCTCGCATTGTAAATTCGCCAGGTTTTGCTAATCGAACTCCTTGTTTTATAATTAGTTGAAGAATTTGTTGTTGGATAAAAATAGAACCATGACAACTAATTTCGAGGGTGTTTTCGCCGGTATATGACTGTGGGTTGCAAAAGACGCTTACTAAAACTTCGTCAATAACTACTTCTTTATCAACGATTTGTCCAAAATGAATTGTGTTTGGAGCTGCATTTGTTAAACGGAAGTTTTTCTTTTTGGATACGAATATTTTATCACATACCTCAAAAGCGGCATTTCCAGAAATACGTATTACAGCAATAGCACCATTTCCGGTGGCGGTAGCAATGGCGCAAATAGTTGATTTAGTAGTCATTGTTTTTATTATCTTTACAGTTACTTTGGCATCAATAATGGATGCAGTTTCAAGGTGCTTTTATTTTCGATATTCACTTTACCGATAAGTCTTTTTCAACATCGTACTCGGTAGATTGTGTGATTTCTATTTTATCGGCAGGCAATTTGCGCTTACAACAAAATGTTTTCACGTCAAATTACTGTCAGAGTGGCTTGAAGCAACCGACAGTGGTGTCGTAATTTATTTTTTCTTAATCAAATCTATGACAGTTATTTCTGGACGCGTCCCCACACGTCCGGGAAAACCAACAAATCCAAAACCAATGTTTACATACAAATATTGGTCTTCTTCGCCGTAAAGTCCGCCCCAGTTTTTGTATTTAAGACTGACCGGGCTAAAGCGTAAAGAGCCAATTTCGATGCCCATCTGCATTCCATGCGTATGTCCCGAAAGAGTAAGCGCAACGTCTTCTTTATCAGCAATTTTATTGCTCCAGTGAGTTGGGTCGTGGGATAATAAAATCTTAAACGGAATATCTCTAACGTCTTGTGTAGCAAGGTTATAATCGCCATATTGAGGAAATGGTCGCTCGCCCCAATTCTCTACACCTACGATAGCAATTTTATAGCCCTCTTTCTCTACAACTGCCGACTGGTTTCGCAACAAAGTAAATCCCATTTCTGCCTGATAATCAACCAAATCGGACAAATTCTTGTCTTCAGCTTCTTTCGTGTCCCAAGTGTGATAATGCCCGTAATCGTGATTTCCGAGAACAGAATACATGCCAATTTTTGCTTCTAACTTACTGATAATAGGCACCCAACCTTCCATTTCTGAGGCTAAATTATTAACCATGTCGCCAGTAAAAACAATAATATCTGGCTTTTGTTTGTTTATCAAATTTATCGCTTCCGACACTTTGTCGTAATTTTTAATAAAACTACCTAAGTGCATATCCGACAGCTGAACAACTCGTAGTCCGTCAAAAACCTTTGGCAGATGCGAAAACTCAATTTTTTCGTGTCGTACCTTAAAATTATAACGCCCCCATTTCATACCATAAGCAATTGACACAAAGTATATTGAAGCAACAACAACGCCTGCTTGAGTCAAAAAACGAATGCTACCAATTTTTTGTGCAACGCCGTTTATTGTGCTTTCTTCTGGAGATAGTTTTTTAAGTATAAATGCGAACATGCGCATTATATCTTCTATTAGATGAAACGCAATAAAACTAAGTTTGGGTAAATAAAACAGAATAAAAAATCCAGTGAGTAGAAAAATAACATTATAGTTCATTGTTTCACTAGTAGCATCTTGAAAAAGGTATATGACAATAATCATAACAATCAAGATGACAGGCACTAACCAGTAGAATATTGTTATCCATTTTTGTTTCGTACTACTCATATCCGATATGAGTAATCGCACGCCTTTATATGCGTATAAATCTATGAGTAAAATTGCAATAATAACAATTGCTACGGCTAAAATAGGATTTTCTCTCATTAAAAAAACTTCAAATTATTTTATAAAATTTATGGAATTAGTAAATGTATTGTTTTGATATTCAAGTTAATAACAAAAACAAAAGTGTCGATTATTTTTTATGCACCTATTTATTTAGCCTTTTTCATCATTGATATTTCTTTTTTTAAGGACAGTGTTTCTTCGTGATATTTTTTTTCTGTCTCTTCGGCACGCGCCTCTGCCTCGCCTTGTAGTTTTAGCAATTTCGCAATATTATTTTGACCAATTTCCTCTTGTAAAGCAAATTGGTCTGTTCTTTTTTGCATATTCTCTAAAAGCATATTAATTTCTATTTCTTGCTTTTTTTGGTTTGTAACATCAACAGCTATATTTAGTACTTTTATTATCCGATTATCGTTATCTCGTATTGGCAAGTAGTTTTCGTTTAGCCAAATTTCTTTATCATCAACAAAAATGTGCTGCGTATATCGCTTATACTTACCGCGTTGAAGTTCTATCCAAAGATTACTGTATTCTGTATGGTTGTTAATAAATTCACGAAAAACATCTTCGCTTTGCTTGTCAAGTACCTCGGATTTATCAAAATTTAATAGCTTCAGAAATCGTTGATTCATATTTAGAATTATGCCATTCAAATTGTACTCTGCAACATGAAAAGAATTGTGTATTCCGTTAATAATCGCAGTCATCTCGGCAGACTGCTTAGATGACTGTTGTTGAAGAACTTTCAACTCATTAAAATTTTCGGTGAGAGTTTTTTCTTGCTCCTGAAGCTTTGTAGCTTTGTTTTCGGTATCTTTTATAAGGTCCTCAATTTCAATATGTTGATTCTGATTTTCTGTTGCATCTATCGCAATTTGCATAATTTTAGAAATACTCCCATCGTTATCAAAAATTGGAGTGTAAGTTTGCGACAACCATTTTCTGTAGTTGTTGACATAAACAGAATGAAGCCTTTGCATTGTTCGACCGCCCAAAATGCTGTTCCAAAAACGCTCATATTCAACCATTTCGTCAGCAGAAACAGAGAAAAAATTAAGCTGGTCTTCCCCGCGTACATGGTCTTCATTTTTTTGTAAAAATTGCAACATCGGCTCATTCATAGTAATTATTTGACCGCTTTTATTCAGCTCGCAAACAAGAAATGCCTCGTCCAAAGCATTGACAATACTGTGCATTTCGGCTTCGCGCCTTGCTGCCTCTTCTTGTGTTGCCTGAAGCTCTTCCATATTTTGGCGCATCTCTTCTTCTTGCGCTGCCATTTCCTCGGCTTGGTATCTCGATTGCTCAAGCAGGCTCGTTGTTTGTTGGCTGATTTTCACGGACATAACAGTAGCAGCGATATTTCCGCAAATGCTTTCGCAAAATTCTATTTCGTGCGGAAAAAATTCGTTCAACGATGCTAACTCAATGACACCCAGTATCTCATCTTTTGTTTTTAGCGGAATAATCAATATACTTTTGGGAGGCGTTGTGCCAAGCCCCGATTTTATCGCCATATAATCCGCTGGTATCTCAGTGATATATATTGTTTGTCTCTCCATTGCACACATTCCAACTAATCCCTCTTTCATTTCTATGCGTTTTGTGAGAAACTTTTTTCGGTCGTAAGCATAAGATGCAGAAAGAGTTAGATGTATATCATCGGGAGAATCATTGTTGATAACAAACAAACCGCATTGTACGGCTTTGAGGTATTTTACTAACTTTTTAACTATCTCATTTCCAAGTATATTGATGTTGTTATTATCTTTTCGCAGAATATCGCTAAACTCGGCAATGCCACGTGTTGTCCACGTCCGCTGTTTGTCGTCTTTTTTTCGTTTTTGCTCTTCTATCTTAGCTTCGGTAAGGCTGTTGCGCATTTCTATCAATGCCAATCCAAGTGTGTCATAATCAGACTGTTGTACGAAATCGGCTTTCAAATCTCCACTACCAATCTGCTTCGCAAAATTTGCTTTTTCTTTTAATCCACTAACAAGTTTCTCAAACGAAGCAACAATATTATCAATTTCTTGTCCCGTCGAATTAATATTGTATTCAATCTCAAGGTTGCCGGTCGCAAAACGCGAAAACATTTCGGCAATCTCTCCGAGAGGTAAAAGAAGTTTTTTTAGAATAAAAATAATAACAATAATACAACCAAGCACAAGCAAAAGGCTTATCACAACCATCTGTGTAATTGTTGTTTGTGCTACTGCTGCAATTTCGTTTTGCGACACACGATAAATAACAGCCCAGTTTTGCGAAGCCCGCCCAGTTTTTATAGGAATAATAATTTCAATTTCTCCAGGGTGATTATCTGCATCTACAAACTTTTTCCCTGCATGAATATACCTCAAATCTCCAGACCAATCTGTATGAAACGTACGCATGTGTTTGCCAACGTTTTCTTGGTCTGTATCGGCAGCAATAATACCGTTATGCGATACAACACAAAGGCTCGATTTTTCGTAATCTAGCTTTGCTCTATTTACTACACTCTGCAACACCTTACTATCTAAGTCTATACCTGTAATCCCGAAGAAACGCTTGCTATGCAAAATCGGTGCAACAAAAGCAATAAGAAGCCGTCGCGTATTCTGGATAGCAAACCAAGCGGGGTCTATAATTACCTCATTTAAAGTCTCTTTTGGCGTTTGATAAAAAGAGCCGATTGCATTATCTTCCTCGTAATCATAAGAAGCATTGTGATTTATGCGACCTGTCTCATCTTTAGACCAATACGGAATAAATCGCCCCGTAATATCGTGTCCTTTCGTATTGGCATATTCGGCATCTTTGCCATCAAAAGCATTGGGTTCCCAAAGAGTGTATGCACCATGAAATGAATTGTTTACAACAAGAATTTTATTAATCATCGAATTTGCCATTTCTCTCGAAATCTTCTCTCGATTTTCGTTGTCTTTTATTGCAGAAAAAAGTTGAGCCATCGTTCGAGCAGCATCCATGCAACTTTCCATTTCGCTGCGAATATCTGAGGCAACACTAACAGCGATAGCTACTGATGATTTTTCGCCCTCATTAATTACTTGTCGATGACTGATAATGGCTGAGTATAAGATGAGAATAGTTGTTATGACTATAAAACTAATTACGATAAGAAGCGTAATTTTTGCCGTTATAGTTTCAACACCAAACTTTGACTTTATTTTTCGCATAATTTGAAGGCACTATTAATTTTAGTGAAAGATTAAAAATAAACTAATCCAAAAAAATTCCTAACTAAAACTAAATCAGGCGTAAGCAAAATTATTAATTATTAATTATTAATTATTAATTTTCCATTACTTATTAGACTTTGGACAAAAAAGTAATTTGATTTGAAACACAATATTTTGTATATTATGTGTGAAAATCTTAAAGCTATCATATTTTCTATACTCAATCAAATCAACGAACTTGTGCTAATACATAATTAAGGTCTTAGACCTATTTTTTATGAAACGTTTAAGCTGTGAATTAACAACTT
>JAOZMU010000133.1 GCA_029934165.1 Bacteroidales bacterium | reverse complement strand
ATTTGTCTTAAAACATATAGGGTACAAAATAATCAATTATTAACATCCCAGTCTTCGACCTTAAACTAATTGAAAAAACAATTCGGAAATTAGAAGATTATATCAATACTGGCTATTATGAGGATATTGAAACTGAGGTTTTGGAGATAAAAAATATGCCGCCAAACCAGAAAGACAAAGAATATTTGTCTATTAAGGAAAGAATAAAACATTTAGTTTTAAGGCTTCAAATTATAAAATTGCAGAAAAATTTAAGCGTAAAATTAGAGGTATTTTCAGCAAATTGACGAAAGATATGTTCGTAAAAAAATTGGATAAAAATAATTTTGTCATAAACAAGGATTACAAAAAAAACTTATTTGATTAAATCAATCTATACCACTATTTGCGGCTGAATTTCAGTCAAATAGAAAATCGTTGTCTAAATATTAAAAAGTTATGGCACTTAGTAATGGAAAATTAATAATTTTGCTTACGCCTGATTTAGTTTTAGTTAGGAATTTTAATGGCTTACTTTATTAAATTCATTTTACTTAGAAATAATTTTCGTTATAATTTATGTTTTCTTTTCACTAAGTTTATAAAAATCAAACAGATGAAACGTGTTTTAGTTGCCATGAGTGGCGGTGTGGATAGTTCGGTGGCAGCTTTGCTTTTACACCGTCAAGGTTATGATATTGTGGGAATTACGATGAAAACTTACGACTACGATGAGGGCGGTGGCGTGGCTAACGAGACGGCTTGTTGCAGTGTGGAGTCTATCAACGATGCGCGGACTTTGGCTGTTGGGCTTGGTTTTCCGCATTATATTATCGACATCCGCGATGAGTTTGAGGACAAGGTGATTGATAATTTTATCGACGAATATATGGCTGGACGAACGCCGAATCCGTGCGTTTTGTGCAACAAGCACATAAAATGGGAGGCTCTTTTGCGTCGTGCCGACCAGCTTGGGTGCGATTTTATTGCGACCGGACATTATGCTCGAATCAGCTACGAAAATAACCGATATTTCATTTCGCAGGGGATTGATGCCGTTAAGGATCAGGCATATATGCTTTGGGGTTTGTCGCAGGAAAGTCTCAGCCGAACAATTTTGCCACTTGGCGATTATAACAAAAGTGAGATAAAACAGCTTGCTGCCGAAAATGGTTTTGTCGATTTGGCACGGAAGCGCGAGAGCTACGAAATTTGTTTTATTCCGGACAATGATTATCGTGGATATTTGCGCCGAAAAGTAGCGGATATTGATAAAAAAATTGGCAAAGGAAATTTCGTTCTTTCCGATGGAACTATTGTAGGTCAGCACAATGGATATCCGTTTTACACTATCGGACAACGCAAAGGGCTAAATATTGCGCTCGGATATCCTGCTTTTGTGCTTGCCATGGACGCAGAAACAAACATGATTACTTTGGGTAAGAAAGACGAATTGTTAAGTAATAAACTGATAGTAACAAATTATACGTTAAGTAAATATGGTCAGATTCCAGAAAAGCTGGACGTAAAAACAAAAATTCGGTATAAAGATGGTGGAACAAACAGCCGAATTTGGGAAAAAGACGATAAAATTTATGTGGAATTTTACGAAGATGTGTCCGCCATCACTCCCGGACAATCGGCTGTTTTCTACGAAAATGGAGACGTTATAGGAGGCGGAATAATTGCAGAAATAAAAGGTTAAGCGCCCTGCACTTTTTAATATTGAGATAATGATTTGCTATTTAACTGAAAGTCAGCAACATACAGCAAGTAGTGGTATAGGTTAATTTAATCTTCGTTCTAATTTGGCAAAAATAATTTTAAATACTAATTTTGATATTTGATTACTTTTAATACTTTAATAAATTATGTCAAACGTTATTTCACTCTCCGAAGCCGCCTCTATTGGTTTGCATGCGATGGCTTTAATTGCTCGCTCGGACAAATTGACGAGCGTCGATTCTATTGCAAAAGCAACTTCTACATCGCGACATCATGTGGCAAAAATACTGCAACGGCTTGTTAAAGATGGATTTCTGACATCGCAACGAGGACCAAAAGGAGGGTTTTTGATGAAAAAAAAGCCAGAAGATGTTTCTTTTCTCGACATATACGAAAGCATCGAAGGAAAAATCGAAATCTCGGAATGCCCTATGCACAAAGAAGTTTGCCCTTTCAACGAGTGCATAATGTCAAACGTAACAAAACAGATGACGCTAAATTTTGTTGATTATCTGAAATCGCAAGTTTTGAGTCAATACGTAATAAATTTGGATAAACAAGTGGGTAAAATTTAAAACAAATTTTTCGCGAAATATTTTGACTATTTTTCAGTATTGTTAAGGTCTAAGTAATGGAAAATTAATAATTAATAATTTTGCTTACGCCTGATTTAGTTTTAGTTAGGAATTTTAATGGCTTACTTTATTAAATTCATTTTACTAAGACCTTACGATTATTTATTGCAAAAACTATGAAAAAATTACTTTACGTCATAATACTAATTATTGCGGTCAATTTTCATTGCTACGGACAGTATGATGGGGACTTCAAATTGTCGCCAATATGCGAATACCAAAATATTGACAATAGTAGTTATTTTTCTGCTGGCGTTAAGGCTGAAGTATATCTGTCGGATAACATAAGTATAAACTACCATATACTATTTGGAGCAAGCTCACAAAAAAAGTTTTACTTTCAAACGACAGCTTCTAGTGTAGGCGGTATTCTATTATTTGTCGATGGTTTAAACAATGATAGTGAAGAGATTAAATACCTTGGTTTACTACTTATGATTATCCCAGATGGTTTGAGCCTACATTTCGATGCTGGCGAGAAATTACGTATTTCTCCATACTTTAATCCTTTACTTTTCGTAGCCAGCAACAGCCTATCTTCCAGCCCACAAATGGCAGGCGAATATGGTATTAGTTTTAATATAAAAAAATATGAAACCGTTGTGGTAGAGCCATATATAGGAATAAAAAAAATCTACGCAGACATCGACTGGGGCATGGCATTTGGCTTGTCAATAGGTTATATTATTAATTGAAATAAATCTGCAATTTGAAATATAAAGATAACCTAAAAACATTACTTAGCGGAATTCCGTCTAGTTATGCGCAAATATTTTTTTCGACTAATCAGTTTCTTGCTATCATCTTAATTATTATCAGTTTTTTCGATTGGCAATCTGGTTTGTGTGGAATGCTTTCGGTAGTTGTTAGCAACGTTTTTTCGCTTGTTCTTGGCTTCAATAGATTCAGTATTTCCAAAGGTTTATACGGATTTAATAGCCTTTTGGTAGGTTTAGGAATTGGACAATATTTTGTCTTATCGCCTCTTTTATTGGTAGTTGTACTCTTTGCTGCTCTCCTTACATTCTTTTTTTCGGTTGCGATTGAGGGGATTTTCACAAAATACGGATTGCCATTTTTGAGTATTCCGTTTTTACTCGCAATTTGGACTATCAAGCTGGCAACCAAAGATTTTCATGCGCTGGAACTTAGTCCACGCGGAATATTTATTGCAAACGAGTTGTATATGCTTGGCGGAAACTCAATTGTTGAGTTATATTATTTCCTACACAATTGGTTTTTAACTAGTTCCGTGCGCATATATTTATTATCACTAGGCGCAATCTTTTTTCAATTCAACATTCTTGCCGGTGTATTAATAGTTGTCGGATTACTTGTACATTCGAGAATTGCCTTTATTTACTCATTAGTAGGCTTTTACATTGCTTATTGGTTTTATCAATTATTAGGAGCAGATTTTACAGCACTAGGATACAATTACATTGGATTTAATTACATTCTAACTTCCATTGCTTTAGGAGGTTATTTCCTTATTCCGAATAAAAAAACATTCTTTTGGATTCTGTTATTGCTCCCTTTAGTTATCGTAATATCTATCGCAACATCTAATATATTAGCCATTTACGGGCTATCGGTCTATTCGCTTCCGTTCAATATTATTGTGTTAACTTTCATATACACACTGAAAATTAGAGTACTCCCAAATTTAGGTCCCGAAAATGTATTTCGTCAGTATAAATCGCCAGAGCAGAATTTATACTATTTTCAGAATAACTCCTTACGCTTTAAAGGCTCTGTTTCGATTCCTATTTCGCTTCCTTTTTGGGGCAAATGGAATGTTACTCAGGCTCATAACGGCGAAATAACGCACAAAGACGATTGGGCGCACGCTTGGGATTTTGAGATTAAAGATGGTTCGGGGAAAAAATTCAAACGAAATGGAGCTTTAGTAACTGATTATCTTTGCTATAACAAAGCTGTTTTAGCTCCAGCAGCAGGCTACATCGTCGAAATTGTTGATGGCATTGCAGATAACACCATCGGCGAAGTTAACCTAAAACAGAACTGGGGTAACACATTAATAATCAAACATGCAGAAACCTTATTCTCAAAGCTTTGTCATCTTAAAGCTGGTTCAATCAAAGGCAAAATTGGCGACCATGTAACCCAAGGACAAATTGTTGCATTTTGCGGTAGCTCAGGTCGTTCGCCAATTCCTCATTTACACTTTCAGCTTCAATCGACACCTTACATTGGCTCGAAAACTCTGAATTACCCAATTTGTCATTTCATCGAAAACAGTGCCGATACAACAAAAATGTTGTCATACACTAACCCTCAATTAGATACAAACGTTGAGAACATTGAAATAAATAGTATTCTCAAAAAAGCACTCAGTTTTATACCTGGTCAGGAATTACATTTCGAGGTAATTAGGAATGGAATTAAAACAAAATCTATGATAAGTGTTTATTCTAATATGGCTAATAAAACTTATATGTTTTGCAAAAAATATAATGCCACAGCCGAGATTTTCAACGATGGTTCTGTTCATTATTTTCAAAATTACGAAGGCTCAACAAAATCAGTACTATTTATATTGTATAAAGTGCTATTCAAAATACAGATGGGGTTTTACAAAAATCTAACAATTTATGACACGATGCCTTTGCACCTAAATTTCAGAGGTTTAACTAGGATAATTCAAGATTTCGTAGCTCCATTATACTTATTCTGCCATTCGAGATATTCTTTGGTTTATTCTGCCGTTGACGATGAACTTTCGCCAAAACAGATTGATATAGAGGGAAATATAAATAATAGTATTCTTCGATTCAAATATTCGAAATCTGTTTTCAAAATTAGCGTTGGCAAGCAGGGACTCAACAAAATAGAATATAAAAATAACAAAACCGAAATTACTATAAATCAACTTAGTACGCCAACATAGCAATCGGTCAAAACTTTAGAAGTCTGATTTTCATCATCTGTTTCATTATTTTTGAATAAGTACTCTTACAAAAATTCTTCCACTTTTTATTAACGTAAGTTGCTAATTCACAGCTTAAATGTTTCATAGAAAATAGGTCTTAGACCTTAAACTTGATAGTCATAAACAAGTGATGTTATCTATTCGACACAAAATTTATTATTTTAAAACAGGTAGATTATCAAGTAGTTAGATACAAAAAGTAGAAATGATTTTTAGAACAGTTTTAGTGCTATCTGAATTTTTGTTGTATTTTGTTATCTTTGTAAATTGTTTGACGATAATTTAAGATATGCAGTTTAAGGAAATAGGCGGGCTTTCGGAAGTTACTAAGAGGTTGATTCAGAGTGTTGAATTGAACAGGATTAGCCACGCACAATTGTTTTTCGGACCAGAGGGTAACGGTAAATTGGCTCTTGCGATAGCTTTTGCACAGTACGTTTCTTGTACTGCACGGACAACTACAGATTCGTGTGGAGTTTGTCCGTCGTGTAAAAAATATCAGAAGCTCATTCATCCAGATTTGCATTTTGTTTTTCCAGTAATTCGCACGCCAAAGTTTACTAAACCTGTGAGTGATAATTACTTAGGAAATTGGCGCGAATATATTTTGAAAGCCAATTTTTATAAGTTGACGACTTGGCTTGAGCATATTGGCGCAGAAAATCAGCAAGGTGGTATTTATGCTCACGAGAGCGAGCAAATAATCCGCAAGCTCAATCTGAAAACCTACGAAGCCGAATATAAAATTATGATTATTTGGTTTCCAGAGAAGATGAATATTTCGGCATCTAATAAACTACTGAAAATGATTGAAGAGCCGCCACCAAAAACTCTCTTTATTCTTGTTTCGGAAGATATTAACAAGATTTTGGGGACGATTTTGTCGCGTACTCAAGCAGTCAAAATTCCAGCACTGAAAATTGAGGAAGTAAGCGAAATTATCATAGAAGACAATCCAGAATTGACACCGCAACAAATTACCGACATTGCACGGATTGCCAACGGAAATATGGTGCGAGCGCAAAATTTGATAAGCAAATCAGAAGAAACACAACGGCATTTTGGGCAATTTTCGGAATGGATGCGTCTGTGCTACACGAAAAATGTTGTGGATATTGTTCGTTGGGTCGACGAAATGTCTCGCGAAGGAAGAGAACGGCAAAAGGGTTTTCTGTTGTATGCTTTACGTATGATGCGCGAAAGTTTTGCGTTGAATGCTGGGGGCGAAAATGCGCAATCAATCTCGTATTTGATAAATGAGGAGAAAGATTTTGCTACGAAGTTTAGCAAATTTATCAGTCCAAAAAACATTTTCAAAATTAACGAAGAGCTGAATAATGCTCATTTTCATATCGAAAGAAATGCGCTCAATAAGCTGGTGTTTCTTGATTTATCGCTGAAAATTATCAAACTAATTAGGTAGAATTAAATCTAAGTGTCCTGCACTTTTTAATATTGAGGCAACGATTTATTATTTGACTGAAAATCAGCAATAAACAGCAAATAATGGTATAGGTTAATTTAATCTTTGTTTTAAGTAATGGAAAATTAATAATTAATAATTAATAATTTTGCTTACGCCTATGTCGGGGGAAATAGACTGTACAGAAAATCGGGCTTTAGCCCAAATTATTAAGATGCTTTTGGCTAAAGCCCGATTATATTGTTCTTATTTTGACTACTGATAATGAAACATATATCTCTGTTTGGCTTTTTTTATGAACAAACCCTGCATTATAACGGATTTTTGTTGAAAAATATAAATCCGTGAAAATCAATCTAATCCGTGTTATCAGTGTTCCAATTTATGCGATGATAAACACGGATAACACCGATTTAACTGATTAACACCGATTTTTATAATATTGAATAAATTATTTCTGATATAACAAATAGAAAATCAACAAATTGCAATTTCAACAAAAACAGTTATAATCAGGATTTATTTTGTAAGGTTTCTGAAACATAATTCACGCTAATTTATTTAAAGCCGTGATAATCAATAAATTAGTGTTTTTCTTAATAGTTCTTCCGACTTTTTCAGATTCTATATGTTTTTTTTGTAAAAAGTTCCAACATTAGGATTGGCTTCTCCGTATTTTTCTAATAAAACACGAACAATTTCGTTTCGTTTCTCGCCTTTTTCTTCAAGCCTTTTTATTAATTTATACGCACCAAATAATGCCGAAGGTCCTATTTCTGATGCAAAATATCCTATTCCTTGGTTCCAAACGAACATAGCAAATAATTCGTCAAATTCTTGAGTTGTAACCCCAATAGAATAAGCTTTTACAAATTCGCGTACAGCTTGCCTCATGCGACCTGCACCTACACCATTTGCAAGCGAAAGTAAAAGACGCGTTTTCATGTCGATAGCCGGATTTTCTTTTCCCCATATATAATTCCAGAAATTCACAACATTATCGGCAAGTTTTGGGTCGATTGTGTTAAAATTAACAATTGCAGTTGGTTTAAATGGCATATCTTTACTGCTTTCTTTGGCTTTTTTTATCCTGAAAAAATAAACTCTATATTCCGTCTCTGCTATTTTTTCTGTATGATGTTCATAGCCAAGTTCGTTAAGTACCGAGTAAAGCGGTATTGGTTCAAAACTTTGTATGATACACAAACCTTTTCCTATTTCAAGGTTTTGGGCTTTTTTAAGTATTGCCGGCAGAAAATTACCTTTCAAATCTCTAACATCTTTTATTTCAAAAGATTGCTTTTTATCTAACCATTTTTTTTCCATTTTTTCATTTAAATTTAATTAAAATAAAATATAATATTAGACTTTGGACAAAAAAAATCAATTCAGGCTACCCGTCTAAAGTTGGACAAATTTTGTATATTTGAGTAAACCAAATAAT
>JAOZMU010000132.1 GCA_029934165.1 Bacteroidales bacterium | reverse complement strand
AAAGACAAATTATTATGAGTAACTTAAAGAGATTATTATTTTTATTTATTTGCGTGCTGGCAACTACTATGTTGTTTGGGCATAACGAATACAACAATACCGACTCAGCCCTCCAACCTGTGGGTGTATTTTCGGAAAATTATACTGATGAGAAACCTATAAAATGTATTTTTGTTAGAGAAAATGTTTCAAAAAGCGGTAATTTAGTAATTGTTAATGCCGGCGAAGACAAAACAATCTGTACAGATTTCGTAACACTCATAGCATCAGAGCTTCCTGAGGGATTTACTGGGCTTTGGACAATCGTAAGTGGGAGCGGAATATTTGCCAACCCAACTTTGCCAACCACAGATGTTACAACTTTGGCTTATGGCGAAAATGTTTTCAACTGGACTATCACAGACGGGACAGAAACTTTTAGTGATGCTGTTGTAATTACATGTTATTTCACTGATGTATATGCAGGTGCAGACCAAGTAGTTTGCGCAGACAACGCATTTTTAGCCGCAAGTATTCCCTTTTTTGGAACAGGGACTTGGACGTGCCTTGGCGGTGCGGCGACAATTCATAATCCGGAAATTCCGAACACAATGGTTTCAAATCTCGGTGTTGGGGCAAACATTTTCCTTTGGACAGTAACAAACGAAGACTGCCCAATTTCTGACCAAGTGATAATTTACCGTAACGGCGTACAAGTCGATGCAGGTGCAGACCAAGAAATTTGCATCACAACAGCACATCTGCTTGCAAATCAACCACAAGCAAATCAGACTGGTTTATGGACTTTGGTGTCCGGCGCAGGCAACATTCTCTATCCAGAAAGTTGCGTAACCGAAGTTACTGATATTGGTTTTGGCGAAAATGTCTTCATCTGGACAATCACAAATGGCGGTTGCACTACAAGCGATACAACGGTTATTACGAGTAACTACTATGCCGTAAATGCGGGTTTAAACCAAAACGTTTGTGTAGATTCTACATTTCTAATTGCAAGTATTCCCGTTTCTGGAACAGGAATTTGGACGTGCCTTGGCGGTGCGGCAACAATTCATAATCCAGAAAACCATTACACAACGGTTACGAATCTCTGTGTTGGGGCAAACGTTTTCCGCTGGACAGTTCAAGGCGAAAAATGCACAACTTGGGACGAGGTGATAATTTTTACAAACCAACCAGCTTTTATCGTCAATCAGCCCAGTTTTCAGACCTTGAACAACGGCGAAAATGCTGTGTTTACAGTCGAGACAGAAAACGAAATATATAGCTATCAATGGCGAAAAGACAATGCCGAAATACTTGATAACGAGCGCATTAGCGGTTCGACAACACCAGTATTAACCATTGGCAACCTAAACTCTGACGATGCAGGATATTACGATTGTCATATTGTTGGACATTGCAACTCAATAATCTCAGAACCAGTTGGTTTAATTATTACGAGCACGCCAGAAATAATTGCAAACGCCGATGTACAAATATATCCAAATCCAACAGATGGCGTTTTCTATGTAGAAACCGACACAAAATACGAAATCATAATTTTCGACATCGTAGGAAACCAAATAGTGCATTGCAAAACAAGCACTACCAAACCAAAATTCGATTTATCGAATTATGCCCAAGGCTCTTATTTGATAAAATTTGTCGGAAACGACAAAGTATTCACAAAAATAATCATCAAGAGATAAGCTCCTCCTAAAACACATAAAAGGCTGAATATCATTACGATATTCAGCCTTTTATAATTTGTGATAAACAAACCAAACTTTTCAAAAGTTTAAAATTAATGAAAAGTTCTGATAACTAATGAGGTAATTGACAATATAAAGTTTTCATCGTAATGCGACCTTCATTTCTTTCTTGGTCTTAAGTACTCATACAAAAGTTCTTAACATAAGTTGCTAATTCACAGCTTAAACGCATCATAAAAAAATAGGTCTTAGACCTTAGTTTATTTTGAGTACGTCTTTGATAGCTTTTTTTATATCTTGCTTAGACATAAATCCGACACTTTTACTTGGCGTTCCCGTTTTCGGAATAAAAAGTAGAGTTGGAATGCTTGAAATACCAAATGCTGATGCAACTTTTCGCGCATGTTGGGTGTTTACTTTGTAAACTATGATTTTACCTTTGTATTCTTTTGCCAAATCGGATAATATCGGCGCGAGTTTTTTGCACGGACCACACCAATCTGCATAGAAATCTACTATGGCTGGTAATTCGCCATTATACGACCATTGAGTTTGGTTTTCATAGTCAAATACCTTAGTAGTAAAACTGTCATCTGATAATTCGACTGGTTTTTGTCCGAAGCTAATTAGTGTAAATATGCTTAATATTATGCTAAATACGAATTTTTTCATGTTTTCTTGGGTTTAATTTGTGTAATTGTGAGTGTGCAAAAGAGCCGAAAATTATTTGTAATCGGCTCTGTTAGAGTACTATGCTTCTACTTTTAAAACATCTACAATTGCTTTTTTGAAAGTGTCTTTCGGCAATGCGCCTTGTGCCATTTGTGGTTGCTCGTTTGCTGGAACAAATAGAATTGAAGGGATGCTCGAAATGTTGAATAGACTGGATAATTCTCGTTGTTTTTCGGTGTCCACTTTGTAAATATCTACTTTTCCATCATATTCTGTAGCCAATTCTTCCATTACGGGAGCTACCATTTTGCATGGACCACACCAGTCGGCGTAAAAGTCTATTATACAGGGCTTATCGCCTAAGAATTTCCATTCTTTTGATGCTTCAAAGTCGTGAACTTTAGCTTTAAAAGTTTCTAGTGTTAAATGCTCTACTTGTGCCATTTTCATTTTTCTTTAAATTGAAAATAAATATATTTTTTTATGCTTTCTTCTGGTCAAAAGATGTGCCAATGCCTTATTTTAGGAACAAATCTAAAAATACAGATATATTTACATGTATATATGTTCATTTTGTCAGGTTTTATTAAATTATCTGACAATCAGTGTTTTTTCGTGGTCGGGCATTGCGTACAAAAACAGCACCCAAAAGTAAGTAAAAAAAGTTATACCTGCCTGTGATTCAAGCGTATCCTCATTGAGCATTGATAAGATTGCTACAATGAAAAATGCTACGAATAGTATGTTTCTAAATCCATTCTCAATAAATATAGAGCGTAATATTGCGAAACAAATCCATAAAAATCCGAGTATCCCAAATGAAATAGCGAAAGTAAGTAGTTGGTTATGAGCGCGTATTTGTCTGTTTTTTGCTATGACGAATTTATATGAGTCGTATTTTTTCTTGTATTCGTGTTTTGTATCGCCAGTGCCAACTCCGCACCATAAATTATCTGCAAGAATCGAAAACCCAAATTGAACTGCCACAAAACGCTGTGTTATAGAGTGTCCGGAAGGATTTTCGTTATTGAGAAATGAATTTATTTGCCAAATTATCTTGTAAATACGCAATCTTAAACTGAATTTATTTGTATAGCGATAGTTAGCCATGCCGCCTTCTATTTGTCGAATATCAACATCGGTTAATTTACTAATCCCTTGGCTATCTTTGTGTAATCCTTTCGATGTTAAATATCGTATTATTGTGTAGTATAGTATTGGCTTATATGATTGATTTATATCTAATTTTATGTTGCTTCGTTTATTCCATGAGTCATAAATTTCTATGTCCGATAAATATAAATAAATATAATTCCCATTTTCACATTGTTTATTTGCAGTATTATGCAAGTATAAATTCCCATTTGGTGTAAATTCGGGCAGGTCATTTGCATTTTGCTGTGGATAGAAATCACGAACCTCGCCAAACAAGAACAAAGTTGCCAGAATCGAAGCCATTGAAATAAATGCGATTGTTCGGACACGAAACCATTTATTATTGCTTTTTATTATTAACTTTATTAACCACAAAACACCTAATATAATGATAGTTACAATTCCTGTTAAGGCTTGCAAAAGAAGTAAAAATAAGATAAACCAAATAGCGATGCTATAAAATATTTTCCGTGCGTGAATGCCAAGATTAGACACATTTTTGGTGCGTGCCAGCCATAAAGATGCGACAATGGCAATATTAATATATAAGGCAAATCGAATATGGGAAATGAAAAGAGATAAGTCCCTATTATCTTGAATATCAACGGGTAAAATGCCAACAAGAGCTGCAATACTAATAAAAGTGCTGATAGCAACGCTGCCTATGAAAGCTACCAACAACCACTGGAATTGCTTTATTGTCAAGCGTTTGGACGTGCCAACAACGAGTGGTAAACCAAGTAGTGGAAGTTTTATTTTCAAATCGCTCAGTCCAAAGTTCCAATCCTCTGAGTATAACATGCCTATAACATGAATTCCGAAAATTGAAAACATCAGTAAAATACTTTTTTTCTGTCGTAGGATTTTGAATTTTTTAACAAAATCGCCTTCCAATATCCAATTTGTGAGGATTATCAATTGAGCAATACTAATCATTAACTGCCACAGTGTCAGGCTGGCAGCTATTAGTAACAGACCAATATAATAGATTGGGATTTTTTTTAAGGCGGTTTGGAAACTTTTCAATGGAATTAGATTTTGTCTGGAAACGATTAATAACCATAATTATTATTAGCTTAATAATCATTTTTTTATTGACCAGTATAGCCAATAAACTTAGAAATCCTTTTCAAGTAAACGAAAAGTTTTAATTCATTTTTTCTATTTTTGTGCGAATTAATAATACAAAAAATGAATATTATAGCTGCAATAACTTGGGACGTTAGCCCAGAAATTTTTGAAATAGGACCACTGATAATCAGATGGTACGGATTGCTTTATGCCCTAACTTTTGTATTTGGCTTGCTGTTGATGCAAAAAGTCTTTAAATCGGAAAAAATCCCTGTCGAATGGGCAGATAACGCTTTGTTGTACATTATGTTGGGTGTAATTGTTGGGGCGCGTTTGGGGCATTGTCTTTTCTATGCGCCAAAATATTATTTATCCAACCCAATCGAAATTTTACAAATTTGGAAGGGCGGTCTTGCAAGTCATGGTGGAGCAGCGGGTATTATTTTGGCTCTTTGGTATTTTTCCGTAAAAACGACAAAAATGCCACTCGTTTGGTTGCTAGACAGAATTGTCCCAATGGTTGGACTTGGTGGATTGCTAATTCGCACCGGAAACCTTATGAATAGTGAAATTATCGGGCAATCAACAGAACTTCCTTGGGGTGTTTTGTTTGTGCGTGCCAAATCGTTTTATCCTTTGATAGCACGTCACCCTGCACAAATGTACGAGGCATTATGGTATTTCTTGCTGTTTTTAATTATGATGACTCTTTATTACAAAACCAACATACGTAATCAACTCGGTCGGCTTTTTGGTTTCTTTGCTACCTTTGCGTTTGCTGGTCGCTTTTTTATAGAGTTTATAAAAGAAAATCAAGAATTTTTTGAACAAGGTCTGTTTCTTAACATGGGACAATTACTAAGTATTCCTTTGATTGTTGTTGGTATTTATTTCCTTGTACGAAAACCTGTTATAATTGAACCTTTCGAGAAGGAGAGAAAAAAACGATTGATGAAACAGAAAACATAAATAGTTGTGTAAAAATAAGTTACACTTTTAGAGCTGTTATTGGCTTGAATATAAGCTATATACAATTCCAGATAAATAGCACTATGTGCTTAAACAAAATTTGTATATTACTATAAAAGAGTTATAATGAGAATATTACATACTTCGGATTGGCACATTGGACAAAAGCTTCATAACGAAGATAGAAGAGAAGAACATCTGCTTTTTTTCGATTGGCTTGTAGAGACTGTAAAAGTACAACAGGTTGATGTTGTGCTTATTGCAGGTGATATTTTTGATGTTGGCTATCCTTCAAATCAAGCTTTAAACGATTATTATAGTTTTCTCACTCGATTGCAAAAAACTTGTTGCAAGGCAATTGTAATTTCTGGCGGAAATCACGATTCTGTTAGCACACTCAATGCTCCAAAGAAAGTTTTAGAACTGCTTAATGTCCACGTAATTGGAGGTGCTACACAGGATATTAAAGATGAGATTATTCCAATTTACAATGACGATGGAAATGTTGAACTGGTTGTTTGTGCCGTTCCATTTTTGCGCGACAGGGATATTCGGAAGTCCATTGCGGGCGAATCTTATGAAGATAAAATTAACGCAATAAAAAATGGTATTAGTGGTCATTATCAATCGCTTGCAGAACATACAACAAACTACCGTCTCGCAAATATTCCAGTGGTTGCGATGGGGCATTTGTACGTAGCAGGAATTTCGGCATCGGATAGTGAGCGTGATATTTATATCGGAAACCTTGGGCAAATTGATGCAGGGCTTTTTCCTGAAGAATTTGATTATTATGCTCTTGGACACATTCATAGACCTCAAAAAGTTGCCAAAAACGAGAAAATCAGATATTCTGGTTCGCCTTTACAGTTGAGTTTTAGCGAAAGAAAAAACAGGAAAATAGTGATTATTATTGAGTTTTCTGAGAATAAACAAACAGAAATTAGCGAAATCGAAGTACCACTTAATCGTAATTTATTGCGTATTGAGGGGGATTTATTAGATGTTCAGAACAAAATACTAACCCACAAAAAGACATGCTTACTTTCTGACTGGGCAGAAATTGTAATTTTTGATAACACTTATAATCAAGAGATTAGGTCTAAGTTTGAAAAAACACTCGAACAGTTGCCTGAGTCTCTTAGTGTGTTGAAATACAGATTTGCATCTGAGCTATCGTCAGATGCCGAAGATATTGATACTCAGGAGTCAACGCTGAATGATTTTGCGGTTACGGATATTTTCCAGCGCAAACTTCAACAAGAGAACATTGCAGATACGGACGATTTGATGCACTCGTTTAGTCAATTACTCGAAGAATTGAATCTAAATACTTAATGTACTATATTTCAAGTAAGTACTCTTACAAAAGTTCTTACGCTTTTTATTAACCTAAGTTGTTAATTCACAGCTTAAACGTTTCATAAAAAATAGGTCTTAGACCTTAATTCTACCTTTGTTACAGATTTTATCTTCCTAAGTCGTATTATTATTTCATCGGAAATACTTTGACGAATGCGCAAAGAGATACTACAAGACAGCTCAAAAATTTGATTCTTCTGTTCTATTTTTGATTCTTTAATAAGCTTCATTACATCATTCATTGCTGGATACTCAAAATCTACTCGTATATTATCGTAAACAATTTTTGTAGTAATGCCGCCATTGTCAATGGCATCTGCCGCAGCTGTTTTGTAAGCATTAATTAGTCCGGGTACTCCCAAAAGCGTACCTCCAAAATATCTTATCACCACAATAAGTATATTTGTTAGCTCATGCGAACGAATTTGACCATAAATTGGCTGACCCGCTGAGTTTGAGGGTTCGCCATCGTCATTGGCGCGCCATTTTTTGTGGTCGGCACCTAGTCTATATGCGTAGCAATGATGTCGAGCATCGTGGTATTCTTTTCTTAGTTTAAGCAAAATCTTTTGAACATCTTCCTCCGATTCAACCTCATATACAAATGCAGGGAATTTACTGCCCCTGTCTCTAAAATATCCTGTTGCCGGTTTTGCAATTGTCTTGTAGGTATCTATTTTTTCCATGATTAGTGATTAGCGATGTGAACAGTTTGAAGATTAGCTTAATTTTGTTTCCACGAAACTAATTGAAAGTTTGCAAATAAGCAAAAAAAGAATAAAGGCGATTCTAATTTGTTAGGACATATCCGTCCCGCCTCCCCGTCTTGCGTGACAATTTGGAAGTTTTAACTTTGCCATTCGTTCTTTGTTGTGTTTGAAGAGGTGGTAAAATGTTTGATTCGGCGTGGCGCAGAATCCTAAATGCCCGAGCGTCTCAATGTTGGCGAGTTGCTCGGGCATTTAGGATTAATTTTCAGCGGATTTTCTGGAGCAAGCCTTTTTGTGAGATTTAAGGTCTAGTACATAATTAGTGTTGCTTACGCATTTCTGCAAAGTTCACTTAATCCGCGAAATATGAACAAGTAAATATGTAAAAACTTTTATATGAGTGCTTATATTCATAATTTCGTTATTAAACTTAGCAGGATTTGTATTTTTTTTGATTTAGAAATGTCATAATATTTTGAGATAATTTCTGCATTGAAATCTGGGCTACCCATCTAAAGTTGGACAAATTTTGGGCTACCCGTCTAAAGTTGGACAAATTTTGTATATTTGAGTAAACCAA
>JAOZMU010000131.1 GCA_029934165.1 Bacteroidales bacterium | reverse complement strand
GGAATTTGGAAAAGAAAAAAAGGAAATCGATGAAACGAATGAATAAATACAACAAGCCTATTTGCGTTATAAACAAGAATTGAAAATTAATTAAACCTTATTCTACCGCTTTTTGCCGAAAAGCATAAACCCCTGAAAATCAGCCTTTTTGAATCTAAGAATTTATTTTATTTTGGACACAAAAAACCTAAAAGCGAAATCAAAATTAAAATCAATACATCATAGAATAAAATCGATAAAATTATTATTTTTAATGTTGTTAAATCTGTCTCTTCAGCTTTTTGAAAATATTCCCTCACGAATTCCAGCTTTTATGGAGAACAGGAGAGTTATATCTTTTTTTCATCGGGTTTAGTTATTATTGAAAAAAAAATGGAAATTTAAAAAAAGTTTCTACAAACCTACGGCTTTAATCAAGAATACACTACTTATTTATTTTATAAGAAACGATATTTCATACTTTGAACTTCTTCTCTCAAATACAGATATATTACTGATTATTAATTAAATGCACTATGTGCATAATTACACAAATAATAAAAAATAAGAGTTATGTATAAAAAAACGCCTTTAAAGAAAATAGCTATTAACGCTCGCGCTCGCAAGCTGTTGAATATTTTGCTTAATGAAAACCCACGTTTAAAGGAAATTGTTTTGAACGCCACCTGCGAAGAAGATGTGCACAATGGCGTTAAAAGTTGGGTGTCCGACGATTTACGAAACCGTCCGTTGGCATATAACTTTTACAAAGAACAAGGCGACCACGAAACGCTTAAAAAGCTTGAATGGCGCGACTTTGCAGCAATACGTATTATGGATTATATCGACAATGCGGGATTGGAATTTGAAGACCTAAACTTGCGCGGCGAAATGGCTCAAACAGACCCATTTAGATTGATTTTCTTGGCTGCCGTGCATGGAAGTGGTGGTGCAAAACCGTATTTCTTTCAGGATATGTTGCAACTTTTCCGACAATACAGAGGCGAAATGCCTAGGCGTATGCCAACAAAAGAAAAGCTCGAAAAATGGATGTCCAGACACCCATCTGGTTGTACTGATTATGTGGTAGATACACGTATTAGTAATAAAATTCGTATTTTAAATATTATAATTGACAAGATTGATTCCGGCGAATTTAAGAGCAAAAAATACTCATTTCAAAGCGATTGGACACGTGAGCAAAAATTGGAAGAGGCGATTAAATGGTGGAATGATTATAAATTCCATCTTCGTTTTGCAATTCGTACCCCCGAATTATTGAACGAAATGCTCGATTATGCTTTAGATGTCGAAACGATGGAAAACCTTATGAAAGCTAAAGAAGCTGGAATTCCATTTTTTGTAAATCCTTATTATTTATCGTTGCTAAATGTACGCGAACCAAAAGCATCTTTGGGAGCAGACTACGCAATTCGTTCTTATATTTTATACACAAGAACATTAGTAAACGAGTTTGGGCATATTGTCGCTTGGGAGAAAGAAGACCTTGTGAAGCCTGGCAAGCCAAATGCGGCTGGTTGGCTTTTGCCGTCGCAGCATAATATACACAGGCGTTATCCCGAAGTTGCAATTTTGATACCAGATACGGTTGGGCGAGCCTGTGGTGGATTATGCACATCGTGTCAGCGAATGTACGATTTTCAGAGTGGTCATTTAAACTTTAATCTTGAAAAACTTAAACCAACATCGTCTTGGGACGAGCGGTTAATTAAGCTGATGGATTATTACGAAAACGACTCCCAAATACGTGATATTCTGGTAACTGGAGGCGATGCGTTGATGAGTTCAAATAAATCCTTAGAAAAAATTTTAGATGCCATTTATGAAATGGCAAAACGAAAAATAGAGGCTAATAAAAAACGTCCAAACAGCAAAAAATACGCCGAAATGGTGCGTGTACGTCTCGGGACACGTTTACCAGTTTATATGCCACAAAGAATCACCGAAGAATT
The DNA here is from genome assembly GCA_029934165.1 of Bacteroidales bacterium. Taxonomy (GTDB): domain Bacteria; phylum Bacteroidota; class Bacteroidia; order Bacteroidales; family JAOZMU01; genus JAOZMU01. Next base: position 6,267 of record JAOZMU010000131.1, on the reverse strand, counting down.
GACACAGATTTTAGCAGATTTCAAAGCCAAAGCATCAAAAATTGGCATCAAACAATTTGTTATTCAGACACATTACGTTTCCGCAATAGAGGTTACGCCAGAATCGAAACTGGCAGTCCATCGACTAAATTCGGCAGGCTGGATAGTTACCAATCAATTGGTATTCACGGCAGCAGCTTCGCGACGTGGACACACTGCAAAGCTCCGTAAAGTGCTGAATGACACCGGTGTTTTGACATATTACACATTCTCTGTTAAAGGCTACATGGAAAATTTTACAGCTTTTGCAACAAATGCGCGGGCGGTGCAGGAACAGCTTGAAGAAAAGCAATTTGGAATAATTCCGAAAGAATATTCTGATAAAGTACGAGCCTTTGCCGAAGACGCAGAAAACCTTGTCGATAACATCAAAAAATTACGTAAAGAAGCTAATATTCCGTTTTTGGCTACAGATAGAAATGTCTTAAATTTGCCCGGAGTTGGTAAAAGTTTGACTTTCAGAACCATCGGAATTACACGTTATGGTCGTAGGATTCTTGAATTTGACCACGACGGAACACGCTCTCATAGCCCGATTATCAACAAGATGGGAAAGGTAATCATCGCGGAATCGAAACCAATTGCAATGTACTTGGAGCAGCTTGAAGACATGGGCGAAAACCCAAAAGAATACGAGAGTATTTATGGCTACTCGATGGGACAAACCGAATCGAGAATGCCGATTTACGAATATCCAGACTATTCTTTTGAAATCACTGACGAAATGACGAATTTGGATATTTCGGAATAAGCATAAAGTTGAAAATTTGGAAAAAGGGTGCAGGCAATTTGTCTGCGCTCTTTTTTATTGCACAACGAATTTCGTTAGGCTGCAAACTGCAATAAGTACTCTTACAAAAATTCTCCCCCTTTTTATTAACCTAAGTCGCTAATAACCAGCTAAGTAAAATGAATTTAATAAAGTAAGCCATTAAAATTCCTAACTAAAACTAAATCAGGCGTAAGCAAAATTATTAATTATTAATTATTAATTATTAATTATTAATTTTCCATTACTAATACGTTTCATGAAAAATAAGTCTAAGACATTATTTCATTAACACACCTTTATACCACCTGAAAGTTACAGACTCAACAGAATCTCGCAAGCCAATATTCTCATGAGAATGAGCAATATTCTGAAAAAAATACTTAAAAGGAGAAGAAAAAGACAAAACGCATCGTAATAAAACTTAGTGCCATGCACTTTTTAATATTGAGACAACGATTTACTATTTGACTGAAAATCAGCAACAAACAGCAAATAATGGTATAGGTTAATTTAATCTTCGTTCTTATAATTGAATAACCATGTAGTATATTTTTTTCACCAAAGGAAAGTTTATATAAATTAGAAAGGCTAACAAAGCGTAGGCAAAAAAAGTTGCCAGCTTCGATTTTTTAGTAAATTCGAGTGCAGTACCAAAAGACCTCTTAGTTCCGAAACGTTTGTTAATCCACGTCTTTATACTAAATTTTTTGCGTTTTTTACTTTTCCTTCGTTTGCGCTTCGATTTTCCGGCAAGTAAATTTACAGAATAAATTTCATCGAGAAGCAAATGGCTGAAATATCCACAAGCAACCGCCAGCGAAATAAGAAATTTATCCATAATTCTATATCGCATAAAGCTCACTATCAGCAAAGTAGCAAAAAAAGCTATGAAAATTGCGGGTATCGAATGAAAAATGCCGCGATGAGTTGTGTATTTTTTAAAAAGAGGACCAATAGCATATTTAATACACAGAAATACAGCTATTGGCAAGGTTATGACATAAATGAGTGGCATATTATTATCGTGTAACACAAAATACGTAACTGCCGCAGCGATAAATGAGTAAGCACCAAAAATAATTTTATGTGGCAAACCAGAATCACTGTCCATATCTGGCAAAAAAGAGCCAACGATAGTTGCGAAAAATAGCGTAAACTCGATGTTTTGGGAGTTTGACCAACCTAATGTGTAAGTAGCAATCATGACTGCGAAACCTGTGCCCGCACCGACTGAAACATGTGTTTTGAAACCTGCCATAATTATTGATTCTTAATTAGTACACAAGTGCTAATATGGTGTTTTTTGAGACAATAATATAACCATTTTTTAATAAAATTAGAAATAACACAGTTTTTTTTGCAATTTTGCCAATCATATATTTCGATATAACGAAGTGTTTTTTACCGATAAATATTTTCCGGGAATATTAAACTCCAGAATGTTGCATAAAAATTAAAAAAGATGAGAACAGATAAAAAAAACAAAGCAGCCATAAAAGATGCAAAACAAGCACCTCAATTAGCACAAAATCAGGAAGATGATTTTCCGATAGCAAAACAAAATTATCTAATGATTGCAGCCGGATTTGGAATTATTGTCCTTGGATTTATTCTAATGGCAGGCGGAAAAACCGAAGACCCTAATGTTTTCAACCCCGATGAGTTATTCAGTTTCAGACGAATAACCCTTGCGCCAATCACAGTACTTATTGGTTTTGTCTTTGTTATATGGGCAATTATGCGTAAACCTAAAGAGACCGCAAATTAATGAATTGGATTGAAGCATTTATACTTGGGTTAATTCAGGGTTTAACCGAATTTTTGCCAGTAAGCAGCAGCGGACACTTAGAGTTAGGAAAAGTTCTCTTAGGAATAGAGGCAACCAACAGCTTGACATTCACGGTAGTAGTGCATGGAGCAACAGTTTTGAGTACGATTGTTATTTTCAGGAAAGATATTTTTCGGCTCATTCAGGGGCTATTCTGTTTTAAGTGGAACGCTGAAACTCAGTACATTGCCAAGATATTGGTTTCCGTCATACCAGTCGCAATCATTGGTCTGGCATTCAAAGATGAGATTAAATCGTTGTTTGTTGGCAATATTTTGCTTGTCGGAATAATGCTATTAGCAACGGCAATATTACTTGCTTTTACGTATTTCGCAAAAGAACGCACAAAAAAAATCTCATTTAGCAATGCGTTGATAATTGGTATTGCTCAGGCAATTGCAGTGTTGCCGGGCATGTCGCGCTCAGGCTCAACAATAGCCACCGGTCTTTTGTTAGGAAACAACAAAGCCGATGTTGCAAAGTTTTCGTTTCTTATGGTTTTAATCCCTATTATGGGCGAAAACTTCCTTGATTTGATAAGTGGAGAAATGACTTCCAGCAGTTCGATTAGCCCAACTGCTCTTTTGGTTGGTTTTGTAACTGCTTTTGTAACAGGTCTTGTGGCATGTAAGTGGATGATTTCGATAGTAAAAAAAGGCAAATTAATTTATTTTGCGGCATATTGCGCAATTGTCGGTTGTTTAGCAATTGCTTACAGCCAATTTGCACAATAACAAATAAGTTGCTATTAGCTTGAATATAAGTTATATGCAACTCCCAAAAATTTGCGCTATGTGTTTAATTTTTTCTGATTATAACAGATTTTGTTGAAATTATAATTTGTTGAATTTCAGTTTATTCTGTCGCAAATAATTTATTCAAAAATATAAAAATCCGTGTTAATCCGTTAAATCCGTGTTCCTATCATCGCATAAATTGGAACACGGATTAGATTGATTTTCTCGGATTTATATTTTTCAATAAAATCTATTCCAATACAAGGTTTGTTCATAAAAAAATATTTTTTCGGGCGGCTTATCGGGCTTTTCGCTTGTAGTTGCCTCGTGCCTTGCGTTTTTGGCAATGTCGGAGCAGGAGCTTCCTATGGTCGCTCTGCCCCGCCAGCCAAAAATCGCAAGCCACTTCGGCAAGCTACCGCTACAATCCCTGCCGCAAAACGCCTTTGTAGCAAGCAGTTTGACAAAACAGACATATATGTTTCATTATCAGTAGTCAAAATAAGAACAATATAATCGGGCTAAAGCCCAAAGCATATTAATAATTTGGGCTTTAGCCCGATTTTCTATGCGGTCTATTTTCCCCGACATAAATGTCGGGGCTATTTATTAATATCTTTTATGAAAAAATCATGGATAAAAATTCCGATTGATTTGCATTACATTTGTAATGTTGCATAATGAGACTATTTTTGTACTTGGTTTCTAACTACCTCAAAGATACAATATTATGTCGAATTATGCAACTTTTTTAACACTTTTTTGCATCTGCAACAACTTGATACTCAGGGTGTTATTAAAATTAGAAACTTGAGTTATATAAAAAAGCGGGGCTTGGAATTAAATTCCAAAAGGGACAATTTGTCCCATAATTGCCATGAAGACTGGGTTAACGAATTAAAACATCAAAACTAATTGATTATGAATGTACTACATGACAGAATATGGGCAGAAAATAACTTTGACTTCCCAGCTGGCGAAGTTTTACTAATTGATAAGGATTTAGAATGGACATCTTTTGATGTTGTCAATAAAGTTCGTGGGCTAATATCCAAGCACTTCGGCAAACGGCTGAAAGTTGGACACGCTGGAACATTAGACCCGTTGGCAAGTGGTTTGGTTATTGTTTGTACGGGGAAAAAAACCAAAGAAATTAGCACTTTCACAGACCAAGAAAAAGTTTATGAAACAACAATTCGTCTTGGGGCAACAACACCGTCTTTCGACCTTGAAACAGAAGTAGATAGCACTTATGAAACCAAACACATAACAAGAAAGCTCGTTGAAGAGGCATTATTAAAATTCATCGGAAAACAAGAGCAAATTCCACCAGCTTTTTCTGCCAAAAAAGTAAAAGGACGCAGAGCCTATCTTGCTGCTAGAGAGGGAATTAAAGTAGAAATTCCGACATCAAATATTGAGATAAAAACCATAGAACTATTAGATTTTTCGCTTCCCGAAATATCCATACGCATTATATGCAGCAAAGGCACATACGTGCGTGCATTGGCTCGGGACATCGGAAAAGAACTAAAAAGCGGTGGGCACCTATCGAAATTACGACGAACAGGAATAGGAAATTTTTCTGTCGATAAAGCAATGAAACTAACCGATTTTGAGAATTTGTTGATAAATGCCTAAAAATGTCGTACCTTTGTAGTTCGCTCAAAATTTAGTGCGAATTGTTTGTCTAATATAAGCCTATATTGTTGAATCATAAGTTCTTAGAATATGAAGCTATCCGAGTTTAGATACGAGCTACCAGAAAGTTGCATTGCGCAATACCCTTCAGACAATCGCGATGAATCGCGAATGATGGTTATTAACCGGAAAACAGAAAAAATTGAGCACAAAGTTTTCAAGGATATTATCAACTATTATGACGAGGGTGATGTTTTGGTTTTCAATAATACCAAAGTATTTCCAGCTCGGCTCTTCGGTAATAAAGAAAAAACCGATGCAAAAATTGAAGTTTTTCTTTTGCGAGAACTAAACACGGAGCAGCGATTATGGGACGTACTTGTTGACCCTGCTCGTAAAATACGAATTGGAAACAAACTATATTTTGGCGAAGACGAAGACGCACTTGTAGCAGAAGTAATTGACAACACAACTTCACGCGGTAGAACATTACGTTTTTTGTACGATGGACCTTACGAAAAATTCAAAATCACCCTTAACAAACTGGGACAAACGCCACTACCCAAATTCATCAACCGCGAAGTTGAGGCTCAAGACCGCGAAAGGTATCAAACCATATTTGCAAAATACGAAGGTGCCGTTGCCGCACCAACTGCGGGATTACATTTTAGCAAACATCTTCTCAAACGATTTGAAATCAAGGGAATAGACTTTGCCGAAATTACTCTTCATGTTGGTTTAGGAAATTTTCGAGGTGTAGATGTCGAAGATTTGACAAAACACAAAATGGACTCGGAGCAAATTCGGATAACAGAAAAAGCTGTCGAGATTGTCAACAACGCAAAGCAAAACGGAAAACATGTTTGCGCCGTTGGAACAACCGTTATGCGCACCCTCGAAAGCTCTGTTTCGACCTCAGGATTATTGAAAGAATTTGAGGGCTGGACAAATAAATTCTTATTTCCGCATTATGAGTTCAGCGTACCTTCACGAATGGTCAGCAATTTCCACCTACCACTTTCTACAACAATGATGACAGTAGCAGCTTTTACAGGATACGATTTGTTGATGCACGCTTATCAAGTAGGCATTAAAAAAGGTTATCGCTTTGGAACTTACGGAGATGCGATGATGATTTTGTAATAGAATTGGATACTGTAAGTCCTCTTAATAATGGAAAATTAATAATTAATAACTTTGCTTACGCCTGATTTAGTTTTAGTTAGGAATTTTAATGGCTTACTTTATTA
>JAOZMU010000130.1 GCA_029934165.1 Bacteroidales bacterium | reverse complement strand
AAATTTTTGTCCGATACGTTTACCACGTGATTTTTCATCTACGCCAATTAAAACGATATGACCAACACCATTTCTTTCTGCTAAGGTAATTAATCCCTCGAAATCTGCATCTTTATAAACATAAACGACATCTGCAAAATCGTGATTTACTGACCTATAAACCCATTCCGAGTAAAGTCCTTCAAACGAACCGCATGGAAATTTTTTGTCGAGACGAAATCGCGAATAAACACCACATTGAAGTCCCAGTTTAATAATCTGTTCGCCAGCTTCTTTATACGGATATTCGATTATCTCAGAAGGCATTACATACGAATTTTCCATTGAGCCACGGAAAGAAAATGTTATTTTTTCATCAACCAAAACAGCTCCATTGTCAATTGCAAGTTTATTCAATTCTTCACTTTCTGGCTCGATAAACCAATATAGCAGCTTATTTTCTGACTTTTTAATTTGCGAAACACTTTTTCGCAAACATTCAACATTCGTTTTATCTCTACCAATTTGGACAATCTCAAATCCAAAAAAGCGCGAATCCCATTCTAATTTCTTATACATTATCAGAAGTGTTTTTTAGTTCCTTTACAATATAAATCGGGCGATGTTTGACCCTATCAAAAGTTTTTCCGACGTACAGCCCAACTATACCAAGCATAAAAAACATTATTCCAGACAAAAACCAAATAGAAATAATCATACTTGTCCAACCAAGTACTTCGATTTTACCGTTAAAATATTGCACAATCTGAAAGATAGCAAATACGATTGATAAAGTCGAAATGGATAGCCCAAAATTTATTATCAATCGTAGTGGCTTATCCGAAAAAGCCAAAATTACATTTAATGCCAACGAAACAAGTTTTCGGAACGAATAGCTCGTTTGTCCGCTGCTTCGTTCCGCATGTTCAATGTTCAAAGCAGTTGCGCTGAACCCAACCCAACGAACCATTGCCGGAAAATACCTCATGCTGTCTTTCATGCTTGCAATTGCATTAACAACTTTTTCATGATAAATTCCGAAATTTGCAATCGCGCTATCCTGCTCTGTGTCTGTAAGATAAGCAAGCATTTTGTGAAAATATTTTGAGCCTTGTCGCTTAAAAAAACCATCGGTTCTGCTTTCGCGCCGTCCAAAAACGACTTCAAATCCTTCCATCGCTTTTGCGTACAGTTTGGGTATTTCTTCGGGCTGGTCTTGCAAATCGCAATCCATCACCACCACCCATTTGCCACGTGCAAAATCCAGACCAGCGGTTATGGCGTAATGCTGCCCAAAATTCCGCGAAAAATTCACACCAATAATATGTTCGTCTTTTTCTGCAAGCTCAGCTATTATTTCCCACGCATTGTCAGGGCTGGCATCATTTATCATTATTATTTCGTAAGTTTTACCCATTTTTGCTAAGACTTTTTTCAGTCGTAAGTAAAGCTCTGTCAAACAAGTTTTGCAGCCGTAAACAGGTGTTACAATACTAATATGTGGTTGTTGCTCCATTTTTACTTTGAATTTTGAGTTTACAAAAATAAAAAAACAATCAAAACGATGGTTTATGGCGAGAGAATAAAAAATAAAGAACTATTTATGAATAATTGTATAGGGCTTATATTCAGTCAAATCCTACTGCACTATATACTTATTTTGGTTTATTCTGCAAGGAAATTTTGTAATCGCGTTGTAACATCTATTGGTTTAATTTTTGGTCGTCCGAGCGGATTTTTAGAACCTTTTGCAATGCGTAAATAAATTAGAGTAAGTTTTGGTTTTTTTTTCCATACTGCGATTTCTTCTTCAAATTCCTTGGTGTTATGTGCGTGAATTACAGACGGATACGCCATTGCTGCTGTTGCATCGACAAAATCGACAATGTGCGAAATTGTCGCTTGTCCGCCTGTTGAGTCGTGCGTATTGTTATCCAATAAAACGTGTAGCATATTCGAGGGTTGATAGTAGGCATTTGTCGCTAAACTACCTAAGCGCATCAAAGCCGAAGCATCGCCATCAATTGCAATGACTTTTTTATCTGGTCGTGCGATTGCCAACCCAAGTGCCAATGGGCTTATACACCCCAATGAACCAACCATATACAGGTTATTTGGTGCGTCTTCGGTTTCATAAAGTTCGCGTCCTGTTTTTCCTGTTGTCGCAAGCACAGCTGTGTTTTTGTCTTTTTGTTTATTTATTATTTCCAAAGCTGCAATTCTGTTAGGCTTCTCATCGTTTTTGTTTTTTGTTTTTTTTGTAATATTTTTTCGTTCTAATAATTTCTGATTTTCAAGTTTTACATAGGAAAAAGTGTTTTTACGAACCACAAAAAAGAATGATTTTCTGGCAAGAATTTTCTCGTTTGCTTTTTCTATTTGCTTAAAAGCTATGTCTGGCTCTGCCGATAATATTTCCCATTCGACTTGAATTGTGTCGAGCATTTCTTTGGTTATCACGCCCATAAGCTCGTGCTGCGGCTCGTCGCCAAGTATGGGTTCTCCACGCAAACTTACAAAACCTAAAACTGGTAACCCAAAAGTATTTGTAAGAGATGTTAGCGGCGATGTTGCATTTGTTAACCCAGAATTTTGCATCAACACAACGGCTTTTTGTCCGCCCAAAGCTACGCCAGCAGCCGTTGCAACTGCATCGCCCTCGTTTGCTGCCATAATGTAGTTGCAATCGTTTATAGCATAGTTAATTATGTGTTTCAGAAAAGAGCATGGAACACCCGTAAAAAAGTTGAAACCGTATTCTTTTAATTTATTTCCGAATTGTTTAGTATCTAACATATTTCTTGTTTTATGATAAAAACCAAGCCATTAAAATATTTCAATGTCTTGGTTTTCATTTATTTATTTGTATTACATTTCGCCTGCTTTTTGCAAATCTACATAAGTATCAATGTCAATCCACGAGCCTTTTATGTATTTGATGGCTATTAGATGATTTCTTGATATTTTGTTGAATAAATCGCCGCAAGTCATTTCGTTAAATGCCTCAGATTTAGAAAGTTCTGCAAGTGTTTCTTTAACAATTTTTGCTCCATTTGTGTTTACTTTCCAAAGTCCGACAAACTCGCCATGTGCTTGTTCTTTTGTTAAGTCAACAGATATATTTTCAAGCGTAACTCCCTCTGTATAAAGCTGTCTGCTGTATGGTTTTGATGCTAAAACCAAATCTTTTTCGCGTCCTTCTTCGCATTCAAAATCAGAATCTACAATGATTGTTATGTCGTTATTATCGTTCAGCAAATCGTTCAGAATATAACTGCGAAAAACAATGTCGCCATAGCTTATAACTGTGTTATCCTTAATGCTTTCCATCGCCAAATTTAGCGAATAGAGTTCTTTTGTTGTTTTAAAAGTATCGTTGTCGATAGTTTTTATATTCGTTGCATTGATTTGATTTTTTGCAAACCCACGAACCACCGAAATATCTTTTATTCCTACATTATTAAACTTCTCTATCTGCGTGTCTAACAAGGTTTTACCATCAACTTTAAGTAGTGTTTTTGGAATGTCTTTCGTCAAATTGCCTAAGTGTCCTTGACTTGCCGCAAGAATAATGCTATTGACCTGTTTGCCAGATGTTGGCAGGTATTTTTTTTCGGCTTCTTTCAATTCGTCGGCACCTTGAAGACGGAAAATTTCGCCAACGCTTACAATTTTATCTTCGACATTAATCAAAGACTCGTCAGTAAAGATTTGTTTACAAGTGTTTTGCACAGCATTTATTGATGCCCTAACGTTGTGGTTTGCCCAAATTGCCATATTTATTCCAATTTCGCGAAAACGATTTGTTGGCGTTGAGTAATATTTTGTTGGCACAATGACGATTGGATGGCGATTGTTCCACTCCTTCATAAACGCCTCAATATCTGACGCATTGCTCTTTTTACTATGAACTAAAATCGCATCTGCACCAGCCAAACGATATGCCTCTGCACGACGAAGAGCTTCGTTTAATCCCCAGCCGGCTATAAATGCCTCAATACGCGCAACTACTACAAAATCGTTGTCTATTTGTGTGTCCTTTGCCGCTTTGATTTTACCACAAAATTCGTCCATGTCGGCAAGTGGTTGCGCCTCGCCACCGATGAATGAATTTGTTTTCGGAAATAGCTTATCTTCAATACAAACCCCGCCAATGTTGCGTTGCTCTAATTTGCGAACCAAACGACGCATATTATTAAAGTTTCCGTAACCAGTATCGCCGTCCAGAAGTATCGGAATTGTTGTGGCATCGCTCATAAATTCCAGTACATCAAGAACTTGTGTCCACGATGCTTCGTTGTTGTCGCGCACACCAAGAGCTGCCGAAAGCGACAGACCGCTCCCCCAAATGCCCTTGAAACCAGCTTCTTCGACTATTTTGGCAGTCAGCCCGTTGTGAGCTTCCATAATAAATTCAAGTTCGCTTGAGTTTATCATATTTCTGAGTTGTGTTGTCTTTTTCATTATTTTGAGTTTTAAGCATAGTGCTATGTGTTTGAAATTGAATGTAGTCTGCACAATTCGCTGACTACGAAGCTGTTTTGTGGCAGAGATTGGCGCAGTCTTCGATAGTTTTTATATGATACGTCTTCGTTTTTTACAAGGTAAGTAAAATGAATTTAATAAAGTAAGCCATTAAAATTCCTAACTAAAACTAAATCAGGCGTAAACAAAATTATTAATTATTAATTTTCCATTACTAATCTCTAAGGTGAATTTATTTTTATGAACAAATCATATATGCTTATTTTATTTTTATTATTGTTTCATCGCCAGATATATTCCTGATTTTCAAGCGTAAAGGTTTTTTCTCGCTTTCAATTGTTCCGTCCCAAAAGTCTTTTGTTTTTGTGCCGCTTTTTGTGGTATATCCTAATTTGTCAATTTTTATTTCTTGGTCGCTTTGCCAAACGCCTTTTTCGTTGGTGCAATCAAGACTTATCATTTCTATTAACTCTAAACCTTCTTCGCTTATGGTTATTGGGTTGAATTTTTTACCTTTTTGTATAGATTGTAAATTTCCTTTTTCATTAAATTCTCCAATTTTCTGTTTTAAACGGTCGCTTATAAAATTGATAATTGATAATTGATAATTGATAATTTTTTCACCGTTCTCTAATTCTTCATTTGTAATTTGTAATTCGTAATTAACAATGTCTTCCACAACTACATCGTGTAGGAAATTTTTTAGGTCGAGTAATTCTACTTTTATTTGTGTGGCGTTGTTGTCTTTTATAAATTGTTGGATTTCTTTGTAATCTGCAATGTCAATATAATAAACTATTACTTTTTTTACTTCAATTTCTAAGTTTTGAAGTTCTTGATTTACTATTTTATTGATAAGTGGAATGTCTAAAATTTTCTCTTTACTGTCAATTAAGTTAGGGACATAAACAGGTATTGTTCCGTTTTTTGTATCGATAATTGCACCAAACCAAAATTTATTTATGCCTTCTACTTTTTGTTGTAAGCTAGGTATAAGTTTTGCCAATTTATCCATTGTTTGCACAGGGTTACGAAACAGGTTTACACCGTCTTTTATTTCCATTATTTTAAACTCTGCTTTTGCAGAAATTAGGCGGTCTCTTACGGTTTGTATGCTGTTTACTCCAATATCGGTATGTATAAATTTTCTGCCTAAATCGCTTGCTACTTTTGCTATAACACCGCTACCACCAAAAAAATCGGCTATTGTCATGCCTTCGTTTGATGAGGCTTTGATGATGCGTTGTAATAATTTTTCGGGTTTTTGGGTGGCGTAATTTTTATATTCATTTTTTGAAATTGTTCTGCCTAACGACCATACATCATCTTCCTTTTTTTCTGAATATTTAACATATATTTTATTTCCATTATCATCTAAAACATTTACAGTTTTACCATCTACTTTTTTCCGTAAAGCTCTTGTTGTTATTTTATCTTTTTTAACAATAATTGGATTAAAAATATATTTTTCTGATATAGAATACATAAAAATTACATCATGATTTTTATCCATGGACTTACCACCCGTAGCAAACTTATCGTCATAATGCCATATAATTTCATTAATAAAATTATCTTCCCCAAAAACTTCATCCATTAAAATTTTCACATAATGTCCTATTTTCGTATCTAAATGCACATAAATACTTGCGGTATCGCTCATTATGTTTTTTATTGCTTGCAAGTTCTCAAACATCCAGTTTAGATAATCTTCTTTTTTCCATATATCTCCATACATTTTTTCGTCAAAAGATTGTAGTTCGCTGTTGTCCATTTGTTGCTCGGCATTTGCTATTTTTTCGGCAAGTTTTGGGTTTCGGCGTATATGCACTTTTTTTGCATAGTCGGCACCGCTTGCAAATGGTGGGTCTATGTAAACTAAATCAACTTTTATATTTTGTTCTTTCAGGTAAGCACAGGCGCTTATGCACTCGCCACGAATTACAAGGTTTTCGCTGTTTGTGCCTATTTGTTCGGTTTGCTCCACTTCATAATATGGCATTCCACGTTTTATGCGGTCGTAAACTTTATCGTTATCACGGTAACGCAATACACGGCGAGTTCTGCTAAAATTATCAAGAACTGCTTGTCCTTCAACTGTATTTGGTATGTATGGTATATATTTTATTGGCATTTTATTTCTTTTTTAAAGATTTTGGTTTTTTACTTAACTTTTTTTCTTCTGAAACAACTCTTCTTTCTAATTTTTTAAGGTCTTCTTCGGCAGGTAAATTTTCGGGTTCTATTCCTCTTTCTAATAATATTTTTCTAACCGATTTATTGTTTGTAATATGTTCGTTAGAAATTTTATTTTCAGTATTTAATTTCTTATCTTTTGTATTGAAAACTGTAATTTCGGTAGCAAAATCTTTTGCTTTTATGGTAATTGTAGGTAAAAAATCGGCAAGTGGTCTGTTTAATGGCATTCCGAGTTTTGATTTCATTTGTTTAGTAGTCAGTCCGCCAAACAACGCTTGGTCTCCTTTGCTTCTGATAATGCCAAAATTACGGTCGTTTCCTGTTTGTTCATAAATAAGTTCTGAGAGTTCTTTTTCCGAATAGCTTAGTTTCTTACGTGCTTGTAGTCGTTCTTGGTCTTTTAAACGTTTTTCAATAAGTTCAAATTTGCGCGTCTGAACAGCAAAATATGTTTGTGCAAAAGCAATAGTTTCTTTTCTTGGGTCTCCGTTTTGAGTTATTAGATAACACGCATAACGAGTGAGCATTAAGTCGTTAATTTCCCTTTTTGCTCCCTTTGGCATATCTATCGTTTTCCTGACGTCAGGAAAATGATTAGATACCTCATTTCCACTGACTTCGCAGGCGATTTTTGCCTTTGTTATAACTTTAATGAAATTTTCCCATTTAGAGTACCCTAAAAGATGTTGTAAATCGCGAGCAAACCAAAATTCTATACCTTCTTTAGTAGTGTACGAATGCTCTTCAAAACTATTTGTTAATGATTGTATTACCTCTGTTTCCATAATTTCTATTGGTTAAAGAATAAATTAATTTTACTACTCAATTTACTTAAATTTGTTGGCATATCATCGCTATCAACAAGATAAAGAAAATCAAATTTATTGTAACCAAATTTTTCTTTGTTTTGCTCTAAAAACTCGGTTTCAACAAATTTTCGTTTAGCCTGAAAAACAGGGTCGTTTTCAAATCCCTTTCCTTTTGTTTCAATTATAATGGCTTTGTGTATTTCTTTGTCTTTTCTCTTAATTACAAGAAAATCAGTAGTGTATTTGCCTATATTTTTCCAATATTTATTTTCCTTTGCATAACAATTTATTACAAACTCTGTTAAACCCCGTTCGCCGTTGTAATAAATTTCTAAGTCTTTGTTTTTAAAGTCTTCAAGGTTTAGAGTTTTTTGTAAAATTTCTTTTTCAAAAGCACTTTGTTTGAAGTCGTATGGCAAATAATGAAAAGTTTTATTTTTACTTTTTACGGCAGAAGAATGTTCATAAGGTTGCTTAAAATCATCAAAATCAATCATCATATCTTCAAATGGTGTTCCTTTAACACTTTCAACCTGAATGTCATATAGCTTCCTAACATCATCTATGTAAATTTCAACAGAAGTGTTTCTTTTGTCAAAATCTAAAATTTTCTTTGTGTCCTTTTCACTCGGAAATAATTTTTCGTTTTTTTCTACCGAACTTAATTTATCCACAATAAGCAAATCAGCATTTTTATTAACTACTTCTGTTTCAGTTTCCAAATTACGTTTTATACTAAATGCAAGTCTTATTTGTGAATTTATTTGATATAAATCGTAAAGTTC
>JAOZMU010000129.1 GCA_029934165.1 Bacteroidales bacterium | reverse complement strand
TTATTATTAGTATTTTCCACTAACTAAAGTTAGTGGTTGGGCTATAAAAAGAAACTAAACTTTATTTTTTACTTATTCTACCGTTTTTTGTTGAAAAATATAAATCCGTGAAAACCAGTCTAATCTGTGTTATTCGTGTTCCTATTTATGCGATAATAGGAACACTGATAACACAGATTTAACGGATTAACACGGATTTTTATAATTTTGAATAAATTATTTACGACATAATAAACTGAAATTCAACAAATTGAAAATTTCAACAAAAACCGTTATAATCAGGAATTATTCAATAATTTTAGCTATCGACCTTTTTTCGGTTCTTTCGTTCCCATTCCGCTCGTGTTTGTGGTACATCTTCCAGTGAAAATTGCTCCGGGCTCAATAGAAAGTTTGGCTTGTGCAATATCTCCTTCGATGCGCGAAGTTTCTTTCAGAGCAAGAAGTTCTGTAACTTTAACTGTTCCTTCAATTTTACCGAAAACATCTGAGTTTCTGCAAACTACATCTCCGATAATGCTTCCTGTCGGACCAACTACGAGTTTGCCTTTTGTCGAAAGATTTCCTTTCATCTGACCATCAATACGAATGTCTCCGTTTGCAATTATTTCGCCTGTTATGCTTGTTCCTGTTCCTACGAGATTCAATGAACTGGATTCTGGTTCGTTGGATTTTGCCATGTCTGTTGATTTACTTTATTGAAAAAACACTTGTTTATGCTTTATTATACTAATAATAAAAAAAATCGACACTTTCTGGTTGTTATTAGCTTGAATATAAACTATATACAGGTTTTGTCAATTTAAACTTTACAATTATTTTCGGGAACTTACTTGCTAGATAAATGTAAATTCCGATTTGGTGTTATTTGTTATTATCGTATGCCCATTTCAAATAAATAGAACCCCATGTAAAGCCAGCTCCAAAGGTAGTAAGAATGATATTATCGCCTTTTTTTAGTTGATTTTCCCATTCCCAAAGACAAAGAGGAAGTGTAGCTGCGGTGGTATTTCCGAATTTTCCGATGTTAATCATTACCTGCTCTTTTTTTATACCCATTCGGCGAGCTGTGGCTTCAATGATTCGCATATTTGCTTGATGAGGGACTAGCCAAGTAACATCTTCGCTTTTCAATCCGTGCTTGGACATCATCTTGACTGAGATGTCTGCCATTTTAGAGACGGCTTGTTTGAAAACGGCTTGTCCTTCTTGGTAGATGTAATGTTCGCGGGCATCTATTGTTTCGTGCGATGCTGGTTTAACAGAGCCGCCTGCTTTTTGATGGAGGTGTTTGCGTCCGCTTCCGTCCACTTGCATCATGCTGTCGATTACTCCAAGTTCTTCTGTTGTAGGTTCTAACAAAACTGCGGCTGCACCGTCGCCAAAGATTGGACTGGTGTTTCGGTCTGAGTAATCTACTATCGAAGACATTTTTTCGGCGGCAACTACGATAACTTTTTTATGACTGCCAGACTCAACAAATTTTGATGCTGTTGCCAGTGCAAAAAGAAATCCGGAGCAACCAGCATTCAGGTCGTAGCCAAAAGCGTTTTTTATGCCTACTTTGTCGCTGATAATGTTTGCTGTTGCCGGAAATTGCATATCTGGAGTAACCGTTGGACAAATAACCATGTCTATTTCTTCTGGCGAAATTCCAGTTTTTTCAAGCAATTCTTGGACAGCTTTTGTTCCCATATCTGACGAGCCAAGTCCTTCGCCTTTCAAAATTCGTCGCTCTTTGATACCAATTCGTGACATTATCCACTCGTCAGATGTATCTACCATCGTAGATATTTCATCGTTTGTGAGTATATTTTCCGGAAGGTATGCGCCAACTCCGGTTATAGCTGCTCTTATTTGTGCCATTATTTAAAAAAGTCTTTTATTTTCTGTGAAAGTTTGGCGTTACATATATTCTCGGATTGATAAATCATAGCTTTTACTGCCTTAGCTTTTGATGCTCCGTGTCCGATAAGGACATTTGAGTTTACGCCTAAAATTGGTGTTCCTCCAACATTTTCATAGTTTAGCTTCTCGAAAAAATCGTTTTGATAGTTTTGTTCGCGGAGTATCCAATAGAATGCTTCCATTTGTTTGAGGATAACGTTTCCTGTAAATCCGTCACAAATAACAACATCGACTTTGTTTGATAAAAATGTATCTGCTGGTTCGATGTTTCCTATGAAATTGAAGTCTTTTGTTCCTCTCATTGCTTCAAAAGCGGCTTTTGCAAGGAGGTTTCCTTTTTCTGCTTCTGAGCCTATATTCAACAACCCAACTTTCGGATTTTTTATTCCAAGAACCTCATGTGAATAGATAGAACCAATAATTCCGTATTGGTATAGAACATCTGGTTTGCAATCTGGGTTTAATCCTACATCGAGAATAGTGCCGTTGTTGCCAAATTTTTGAGGAATGACAGCTGCAATAGCTGGTCGGATTATTCCGGGGATAGATTTCACCGTGAGCATAGCACCAACAAGCATAGCACCGGTGTTGCCGACACTGGCGAAAGCTGCTATTTTCTTATTGTTGAGGAGGTTAAACCCTCGGGCAATGCTGGAGTCTGGTTTTCTTGAGAAAGCTTTGGCTGGGTGTTCGCCCATGCCAATGACTTGTGTTGTGTTGACAAATTCAAATAAAGATGCATCGCCATTATTCTCTGATATTATTTGTTTGGCTTTTTTTTCATCGCCAAGTAGCACTAATTTCAGATGTGGCTTTTCGTCCATTGCAAGAACAGCTCCCTTTACTATTTCGTCTGGCGAAAAATCGCCTCCCATAATATCAATACCGATTTTCATTGCCTTATTTTTTGGTTCGTGTTGTTAAAGACTCAGTGTTGTCGGGGCTTATGCTTCTGTTTTTTTGTCAATAGCTAATTTGCCTCGATAGTGTCCACATTCCGAGCAAACTCTATGATAACGTACTGTTGAATTGCAGTTTGAGCATGTTGCAAGCGTTTCTGGTTTTGCTTTGTAGTGAGTTCTTCTTTTGTCTCTTCTTTGCTTGGAAATTTTGCGTTTTGGATGTGCCATTTTAAAAAATTATTTAGCTGTTAAGTAAATTAAGTGAATTAAAAATTTTAATAAATCTTAGAACAAAGATTAAATTAACATATACCATTATTTGCTGTTTGTTGCTGATTTTCAGTCAAATAGTAAATCGTTGTCTCAATATTAAAAAGAGTGCATGGCACTTAATTCAATAATGATTTTAATTTTTCCCAGCGAGGGTCTGTTTCTTCGTCTTCCGGAACTGCAAGTTCCGAAAGTTTGTCAATCATTTGTTCGTTGCAATCACTCTCGCCTGAGTCTTTTTCTGGGTGTACAATCCGTAGAGGAAGACTTAAATTAATATATTCAAAAAAATGTTGCGATAAATTGAGTTCTTGTTCATTACGAGCAATGGTCATTGTTTCGTCAACATCTGTAATGTCGGAATTTTCTTCGCCAAAGCCTACGTATAGGTTTGCTTGGTATTCGATAGGTATTTCCATGTCTTCAAGGCATCGGTCGCATTTTTGAACGACGACTCCAGATAGCACGAAACGAAAAGCTAATACATGGCTTTTTTTATCTAACGAGGCTTGTATATTAATATTTCCGCAAGTTATTGCAGATTGCTCAAAGCTCTCGAAAAATTCATCTTCAATCGTGAATTCGAATTCGTGTTTACTGTTTTTTAGCCCTTTGAAGGCAATAATGTATTTGTCTGTATATGCCACTATTCAGTCTATTTTAGCTGTACAAAGGTAAAAATTAAAATTAAATTACAAAAAATATCATGTTTTTGTCAAACGGCGAGGCAAGGTAAATTGCTTATGATACCAAACAACTTTTAGGTAGTGTTGATTTGTTGTTATAATTTATTGAAAATCAGAATAATAAGAAGATTAATTTACTATTAGTCTATACCGATTTTATTTTTAGGTTTGCTTTTTTAGGACGATCCGAAAGGTTGTTCCTTCGTTAATTTCCGATTGTTTTATGAAAACTTTGCCACTGTGATAAGTTTCTATAATTCGCTTAACCAGAGAGAGTCCCAAGCCCCAACCGCGTTTTTTTGTTGTGTATCCGGGGTTGAAAACTGTTTTGTATTTCGATTTTGGAATGCCTTTTCCAGAGTCTGTGATGTCAACATAAACAACTTGAACTTGGTCTATCACCGAGACACTGATGTTTCCTGTGCCGTTCATTGCATCTATTGCGTTTTTGCATAAATTCTCTATTACCCACTCGAAGAGTGATGGATTTAGTGGAATATAGATTTCTTCGGTGTTGATGTAGTGCAGGTTGAAATGGATTTTGTTGGACGACCGATTTTGCACGTAACTTACAGCGTTGGAAAGTGTCGAGATAACGTTTTTGCGCTGAAGTACTGGCGGAGAACCTATTTTGGAAAAGCGTTCGGTAATGATTTCTAGCCTTTTAACGTCTTTTTCTACTTCTGTAACAAGTTCCGAGTCTGCATTTTTCATTTTGATGAGTTCTACCCATGCAAGTAGCGACGAAATTGGTGTGCCTAATTGGTGTGCGGTTTCTTTTGCCATGCCGACCCAAACTTGGTTTTGCTCGGCTTTGCGCGAAGAGCTAAAGGCGAGGTATGATACAATAATAAAGAGGAAAATTACACCGAGTTGTATGAATGGATAGTAAAATAATTTGGTTTGAAGGGTTGAGTTTTTGAAGTAAATAAGATTTTTTTTCATGTTCGGAAGCGTTACTACGATGGGTGGATTGGCTTCTTTCATTTGCTCTAACTGATTGAGTAGGTACGATTTATCATTGACTTTTGCGCTGTCGAGGTTTTTGGTGGATTTTATGTTTCCGGCTTCGTCTGTCAAGATGACAGGAACGGTGCGATTGTTTTGTAAGATGCTGAATAAGAACCGAAAATCATCGTCAGATGTTACTGTTTCGGACTGTTTGACGGCTTCTGCCCAAAGTTCTACTTTTTTGCGCTCTTCGGACGAAATTTGCTCTACGATTTTATTTGTGTACCAGAGAGATACGACTCCAATTATTACTGCGGCAAAAAACAATAATAATTTCCACTTTTGTTTTTTTGTGTACGTATTCAAGTTTCTTTTTTTTGTTTGGGACAGAAATTTTTAGGCGTAAAATGCCTTTTTTTATGAATTATTTTTTTGATAAGTAAAATGAATTTAATAAAGTAAGCCATTAAAATTCCTAACTAAAGCTAAATCAGGCGTAAGCAAAATTAATAATTATTAACGCTCCTTCAATAAACATATTATATCGAACATAGGTTTTTATTTGTTTTCAAGTTATTGTCGGTATGGTTTCAAGCCAGACCGACAGTTGTGGATATTTAAACGGATTATACTAAAGTGAAAAAGGTTTTCGGATTATCATAAAATGTAATTGGTTGTTTATCAGTAATAAAGCTAAAATTAAAATCCTGAAACCAAAATCACTTTAGTATAAGTTTTGCATTTTTTAATAATCGAATGAGCTACCGCCCAAAAATTCGCGCAGAATAGATGTTGGAGGAATTTCGCGCGGATGGATTGGATTGAAATAGGACAAAAATTTCAGAAGTCGTTGAGCCTCAGAGTATTCGGGTTCATTTTGAAGCACCATTTCCAAGAGTGGCTCGGCATAGGATTTTAGAACGCCAAGCTCAAAAAGCATTGCGGAATTGAACATTATGTCGGCTTCTTCTTGATACGGAAAAATGTTTCGTTCCTCGCCACGACGCACGCTTTGCCAACGCCTAAGAGTGTCGAGCGCGCTGTATCCGCGATAGCGATTGTCGCGTATTATCCTGCGAATGAGCCTGTTATCTGTTGTGGGGATGCGGTTGTGTCCATCGATGCCAAGCTGTGTGAGTGCCGAGACGTAAACCTTAAATTTCATTGCGACATCAATCATTTCGGTCAGTTTTGGGTTTAGCCCGTGGATTCCCTCTACTATTATTATATTGTCTGGGGCGAGCTGCATGGTGTCGCCGTTGTAAAATCGCTTGCCCTCTTCAAACGAAAATTTTGGTCGTTTGATTTCTTCGCCACGCAGTAATTTTAACAAATCGGCATTGAAAAGTTTCACGTCTAAGGCTTCTAAATTCTCGAAATCGTATTCGCCGTTTTCGTCTTTTGGCGTATGCTCGCGGTTTACGAAATAATCATCGAGCGAAATTTGGACGGGTTGCAGCCCCAAGACGCGCAAATAGATTGCCAAACGCATTGAGAATGTGGTCTTTCCGGACGATGACGGTCCCGAAATAAGGATTAGTTTTATTTTGTCTTTTTTGGTGTAAATTATGTCGGCAATTTGCGCTAACTTTTTCTCGTGCAGTGCTTCGCTTATTTTTATTAGCTCCGAAATATTATTCTCTAAAACAGTCTGATTCAGGCTGCCTATTGATGGAACGCCCAAAATATTTGCCCATGATTTATATTCCCGAAAAATATCGTACATTTTGTCTTGAACGACAATTTTTGCTAGGCTTTCGGGGTTGTCGGATTTTGGAACTTGGAGCAACATTCCATCATAATATTTAACAAGGTCGAAGACTTGCAAATAGCCAGTAGATGGAATTAGATAACCATAAAAATAATCTTCCCAGTCGCCTAATTTATAAATAGATGTATATAATTCTGTGCAGGTTTCAAAAAGTTTTACTTTTTCGGAGTAGTTGTTTGCCCGAAAAATTTTGATTGCTTCGGTAACGAGAATTTCATTGCGGACAAAAGGCAAATCGTTGGAAATAATTTTTTTCATCTGCGCTTTAATGTCAGTAACAGTCTGGTCTGTAACGCAATGCCCCAAGTTTTCAATCTCGCAATAGAAACCCTTTGAAACCGAGTGATTTATATTTAAAACTGCCTTCGGAAATAGCTCTACAACAGCCTTCAACAGCACAAAAGATAACGACCGAATGTACATCAATCGACCATCGACGTTTGTAATATCGAAAAACTCGACAATTTTGGGCTTAAATATCTCGTAGGATAATTCCTCGATTTCGTTATTTACACGTGCGCCAACAATCGGATATTTTAGGGTTATGTTCTGGTCTTCAATTATTTCCATCAAACTTGTGCCAACCAAATATTCTTTTTCGGTGGAGTTATTCAAGCATTTTATTTTATTTTTTTTTCGCATTGGGTTTATGTTTTTCGTTATAATATAATTACTCAAGTTTCTTACTTCGCCCTTACATCCTGATATTTAACATATTGCAAAGAACTCAAAAAACGATATGCTCCTGTAAAGTCGTATGTGTCAAAGCCTTAAAGCTCAAATGAAAATTCCATTTTGGGTTTATTATGCAGGTTGAGCTTTTTCGAAAATATCTGGAATTTTGGCATGTTTCAGATAAACTTTACACTTTAAAAAAACTTATTTTTTATGGCTCATATAAAGTTTCAAGGTGTTTTGGTTTTCATACAAAATACTGACATAAACTGCAATATGAAACATTTGTAATGTTAAGAATATAAAGGTTGTATGTTTTAGCCAAAGAATAAAATGAAACTCAAAATTAACACAAATAATTAGCACCTTGAGTCTCTATATGAGTCTATTTTTTCCGACTTTTCAGAATGATTTAATAACTTTTCTGAATAACAATGACGTTGAAAAAAGCGAAACAAAACTACTGTTGCCGTCATAAGTGTGCATCACTATCTTATTTCTTTTTTTTGTTTCGGAGCAAGAGTTGTTTTATCTCAAAGACGGAGAAAACAATGTAAATGCAAAAGAAAAAGGTAGTGAAAATGAACGCATTTTCGCGCCGTAGAAATAAGTAAATGCCAATAAATATAAGGAAGGCAAAAAGTTTTAGTGTTGTTGCAGATAAAAATGCGTTGGAAAATCGAACAAATTTTTTATCCATCGAGCGCGAGACTAACCAATAAACCAGACCCGTTATAAGCGCAACAAAACCAAGTGCGAAAGGAAAAATAGATAAGTAAAACTGCTGTAAAACTGTCAGAAAAACAGCTGCGATGATTGCAGCTAAGGTTAGTGTTAAAATTAATAATCGAAGATAAAATTTATCCATTTTTTCAGTATTAGTCTCGGCGTTGATATTTTAATTACTTATTAATAAGATATTTAAAGATATATAATTTTTCAAAGACATCAACACCGAGACTTTATGGACAGACAATAGTTATGAATGAAACGATAAAGTTACTCAGGTTTTCCGGCTTTAATAACACCTTGAATATCAAGCCATTACAAATGCAAAAAGTATTAAAAAAGTTGCATAATTCGACATAATATTGTATCTTTGAGA
>JAOZMU010000128.1 GCA_029934165.1 Bacteroidales bacterium | reverse complement strand
TATTTGGTTTACTCAAATATACAAAATTTGTCCAACTTTAGACGGGTAGCCTAAATAAAAAACCCACAACCTAAAATCTGACTTTTGTTGTTTCGTCAATCCAGCCGCCTATTTTGTATGCGTCGTCTTGCGCAAGATTTTGCGATTTGCAAAGTTCTTCGTCCGGAAATTTTTCGGTATAAATTCCTAAGTACATATCGGCATCTTCGATAACACCTCCGTCTTTTTCCAATGCCTCCTCAAATTTATCTACCGCAGCCCAAAAAATCGCTTTTTTCTCAAACGGCGTTTTGCCAACAGTTTCCGACGCACCAGCGTAAGCCAACCCTACAATAATATATGCCTCGCCAAATTGAGGGTCTATCTCGATAGCTTTTTTGGCATACAAAGCCGCACTTTCAAACTCATTTTTTTTCAGCACCGCTCTTGCTAACAAAACTGCCGTCTGTGCAGAAGCCTCAATGTCAAGCAGTTGTTTCAGTGTCTTCAAATACAACTCACAATCCACGCAGCCGGTTTTTGTCAGCGTTTCAACAATTCTCTTCAACAAAAGGACATCTTTTGGCGTTGCCTCAAACTGTTTAGAATATATATCAATCAACGTGTTACAGTCTGCCGCACCCGATCTTGCAAAATACGAATCAATAGTATATTTCGTTCTTTCAATCCGCTTCACCTTATTACGATTTTCCTCTGCACTCAATTTTGCATCGGCTGCCCCAAGCGTTTTCACGTAAACATCTATCACGTCTGTCTTAGAAACCTTTTTTGACTCCGTAAACAACAAAACAGCGCACTTTATATAGCCCGCCAAAACCGGCAACGAAGAATTATTTTGCTGTCCCTCAAAAGCCTTCGCATACAAATCGTACGCCAGCTCGGCATCTTTCGCTCTGTATTTCATCAAACAGCCAGCTTTTTGCCCACTCACAAGCGCATCTTGTCCAAAATGCTTCATTTGCTCATCGTAGATAGACAAAAGCGTATCAATCAGCAAATTACGCTCGGCTTCTCTCCGCTCTCTCCTCAAACGAAACTCAAAAAGCGCAATCCCATCAATATAAATCTGCTTCTTAAAACCTGCACAATTCGCATACACATCGTGCCACGCAACAATTGCCTCACCATAACTCGCTTTTCCCTTTTCAAAAATTTCACGGTACTTCGCCATTTTTTCTGCACACTCGCTGTCCTTATTCTCTTGAGCAACAGCCGATAACATAAAAAACATAAAACCAAAACATAAAATCAAATATTTCATAACAAAAAAATTAAAATAAAAAAAAATTAAAAATTAAAAAAATAATTACTGTCAGCGTGGCTTGAAGCCATACCCGACAGTAGTTTCAATAACACACTACAAATATAACGTATAAAAATCAATTCGATACTTTTTTTTGGGCGGCTCAAGGGCTTTCCGCTTGTAGTTGGTGCGCTGCCATGCGTTTTTGGCAAAGCGTTTTGGCGGAGCTTCCTGTCGGTCGCTCGCCAAAACGCGCCAAAAATCGCATGCCAACACACCAAGCTACCGCTACAATCCCAGCCGCAGTGTGCTTTGTAGCCAACAATTGGTAGTATAGCACGCTATGTAATAACAAAAAACAAAAAAAATTACAACAAAGTAATTCTCCAAATACATTTCCATCTAAGGCGATAACCACAAAACCATCAAAGCCTCAACCAAAAAATCAAAACAAAACAATACCAAATTAATTTCCCAACATCAGTTTTCGGAATAATATTTGATTTGCAGATACCATATTTTTAGTTAATTTTAGCAATAATAACTTTAAATACAAAAGAATCAAATAGATTTTGTTACTTTTGGTCTGTTATAGACACAAAAATTAATAAAATCTAATTTTAGCAAAACAAGTTACCAAAATTTCACTTATTATGCCATCTGTTTCTTTCAAGACGGTAAAATCAAGAATTGTAAACGTACTCTTTTGGTCTGTGGTTTCGGCTGCATTCATTGGTCCGGGGACAGTTACAACAGCAACCAAAGCCGGGGCATTGTTCCAGTTCGATTTGTTGTGGGCGCTTCTCTTTTCGACTTTTGCCTGCTTGCTACTACAAGAAGCAAGTGCGCGCATTGCCCTATATTCGGGAATGAATCTTGGGCAAGCCATCGCAAAACAATTCGAGGGAAAATCGTCAAGTATGCTTGTTTTACTCCTCGTAATCGGGGCAATCATCTTAGGTTCAGCAGCTTACGAGACTGGCAACATACTAGGCTCGATAGCCGGCATATCGCTAATATTCGATGTGCCCAAGCGTTGGCTGGTAGTTTTGATAGGTATTTTTTCGGTCGCAGCACTTAGCCTGCCATCAATACGCATGATTGCCAAATTCATGGGTTTTGTCGTAATCCTCATGGGGTTAGCGTTCTTATCAACAGCTATTTACATACAACCCGATTTAACAAAAGTTGCCGTTGGAGCATTCGTTCCCAAAATGCCGGATTCATCAGGCGCAGGTCTTCTCATTCTTGGATTAATCGGGACAACAGTAGTTCCTTATGACCTGTTTTTAGGCTCTGGCGTTTTAGATAAAAAACAGCACGTCAATGAAATGCGCTTCGGACTTTCGGTTGCTGTTATCCTTGGCGGAATAATATCAATGGCTGTGCTTGTTGTCGGTACAATTGTAGAAGTGCCAGAAGGACAAGAGTTTTCGTATAAATTATTAGCAGATACACTCAGTGAACACGTTGGAATATGGTCTGTTTATATTTTTGGTTTCGGAATGTTTGCCGCTGGTTTTTCATCGGCAATCACAGCACCACTGGCATCTGCTATTACTGCCAAAAGCCTTTTCGAGGGCAGAAATCCAGTAAAATGGAAAACACAATCGCTGTATTTCAAATTAGTTTGGGGTGGAGTTCTATCCATAGGTCTTCTTTTTGGGCTTATTGGCGTACGTCCCATTCCCGCAATAATACTAGCACAAGCACTAAATGGCTTAATATTGCCATTCATAAGCATTTTCCTGATATTTGTTGTAAACGACTCAAAACTAATGGGTCGCGAAGGAATCAATCATTGGGGAGCAAATATTTTAATGGGCATTGTTGTTTGGATAACCCTGATTATTGGGTTGACAAATGTCATGGGAGCAATCCGCGAAGCATGGGGAATCGCCACACAAAAAGGCGTTTTTAGCATGGAATTTGTCAGCATGATAACACTCATTATCAGCCTATGGATTCTTGGGCGTATTTATTTTGTACGCATAAAACGCGCGGGTAGGAAAAGGCTTGAAAACAAAATTGTCAGAGAAAATAAGAAATTGTCAGAAAAAGATAGCAAAAATAGGCATGAAAATTAGTCCGTTCATATTAAAAGCTCTGGATTTGAAACCAGAAGAAGGTCCGAAGTTCATGTTGTTGTTCTTCCACTCCTTTTTTCTTGGTCTTTTCATTGCTTTCTATTTCGCGCCAGCAAACTCAATGTTCATACACCATTTTGGCACCGAGCAATTGCCTTTGGCATACATGGCAGCAGGTTTTGCGGGCTATTCCATTACGATGGTATATTCGTCTTTGCAAAAAAGAGTTAGTAGCCGTACATTATTTTTGTCAGCACTAATACTTATGTTTGTCATTCCTTTATTATCGCGCTTGGGTCTCTCCTTTTTCTCCGAGAAATGGCTTAGTTTTTTTGTTTTCATCTGGGGTTGGCCATTTATCTCCCTGACAGCCATTGAGTCTGGTGGGCTTGTAATCCGATTTTTAAACCTTCGACAAGTAAAACGCCTTTTTGGTCTTATCAATATGGGCGGTGTTATTGCGTCCATTTTTGGCTATTTAGCCATTCCACTTTTTATGAACGTTTTTAAGAGTGCGCATGCTTACGACCTTTTCTTTATCGGTTGTGGCGGGATAATAATAAGCATAGTTCTTCTTTTTGTTATTTTTAATAGATTTGGAGAGAAAACAAAAAAAGAAGACGGCGGTGGCAATAAGGTTATCAACAAAAAATTCAAAGACCTGATAAAAGAGAAGTATTTCTCGCTGATATTTCTTTCGGCAACTCTCTCAATGACAGTGATATACTTCTCCGATTTTGCATTTCTTGCAAGTATAAAAGCTCAAAGCCATTTAATTGACACGCCAGAGAAAGTCTCAAATTTCATTGCAATTGTTTTTGGCGGATTGAAGATTGGCGAGTTGATAATTTCGTACTATTCAAGCCGTATTTTAAGTAAATATGGAGTAAAACTTGGGCTTACGATTCTTCCAGTCGCATCGACGATACTCATTTTGGTAGCAACGATTTTCGGTCTGATTTCGGGTGTGGCAAGTATGTTCTTTTTCGTATTCATTGTCATGAACAAAGCCTTCGAGCGCATTTTGCGACGAGGGCTCGACGACCCTTCCTTTAATATATTGTATCAGCCATTACCCGACGAGCAAAAACTCTCTATTCAGACAAGAGTTGGTGTTATTATGCAACTGGCTATCGGCATTGCTGGCGCTTTCCTTTGGGTTGCAAAAGAGGTGCTTCGCACTCCGGATGGCTTTAATTTAGAGTATTTTACGCTTTTCTTTTTACCAATTCTTGGAGTATGGACTTTCATAACTACGAGGGTTTACAGACAATATAAAGAGAGAATACGCATTGTGCTTGCCGAGCGCGACAAGAAAAAGAAAAAGAATAAATTTACCGATATTTATGGATATGATTTATTGTATAAACACCTGAATAACAAGTCGTTAGAAAATGTCCGTATGAGTGTTACGATTTTATCCGAGGCAAATCCGAAAACTTTGGAGTTGAATGCAATAAAACTCCTAAATAGCGATGACCCAACGATAATAAAATCTATATTGCGAAATATTGACCCAACATGGAGCTTGGACACAAAATCTGCTGTCGATAGGATATATAAGAATTTCGAGCATGAAGAGATACATAAATTGGCGGGCAAAGTCCTTGAACATTACAACTTTACGGGCATTGAAGGTCTGACACTCGAAGATGCTGATAGACTTGCAAGCTCTGTCGATATTGCTGATAAACTTATGGCAATAAAATATCTTCGTACTTATATTTCGCCGTCAGATGATAGTATCGTAATTAAACTACTAAAATCAAATCGACGCATCGTAACACAGGCAGCTGTTAGTTTGGCAGGGCAACGAAACACAACAACACTCAACAAGGAGCTGATAAGTTTTTTACATTCAACACAATATATGAATATAATTGCCGACACTCTAATAAATGCCGGCGAAGATGTTGTGAAAGACCTCGAAGATAGTTTCACAGAAAAAACGCCTAGCCGAGTATTGATAAAACTTGCAGAAATCTATGCAAAAATTGGTTCGGAAACAACTAAGTCGTTAATGGTTAATCATTTATCATTTCCAGATAAAGAGGTTCAAGTTGCTGTTGTCAATGGGTTGTATTATTGTGGTTATCAGGCTCAAGACAAAGACGCACTTATTATTAAGCAAAAAATTGGCGAATTGGTAGAAAATATCCTCTGGATATTTGTTACAATAAATGATATTGAATCTCAGAAAAACACTCTAAAACTAATTCAAGCGTTGGATTTGGAGCGCGAAGAAAATTTTGAGCTATTATTTAAACTTTTAAGTTTTATTTATCAGCCTGTTACCATTGATTTAATTAAAACAAATATCATTGGCGAGAACACTATTTTTGCTTTAGAGCTAATCGAAAATTTTATAAACCAAGACATAAAACAACTTATAATCCCTTTGTTCGACCGTATCTCTGTAAGCCAACGAATGCGCAAATTGCATAATTATTTCCCAATGCAAAAATTGAAATTTGCCGATAGGTTGAAAGACATCATTCTTGTTGATTATCACAGAATTGACCTCTGGACAAAAGACAAGGCAATTGAGTTGTTAGGAAAACTACACAAGCGAACAAAAACAACAAAAACAAGCACGAAAAGTATCAAGGATACTGTTATGATTTGGACACGCGAGCAGGCAACAGATATCCTCCATGCTATCCGACGGACAGAATTGCCAGACGAAATGTTTGTTTGTCTTTATCACCCCGACGAGCTGATTTACAGCACAGCAGCTAAAATAATTTTCGACGAAGACCCTGTAACTTGTGTAAATTATCTGAAAAATTTATCCTCGAATAAACAACAATTAATCTCAGCATTAGAAAGCGAAGTTTCAAATTTACTCTTAGAACGAGCGAAATTTTTGAAACGAATACACGTATTTTTCCGTATTTCCGAAAATACATTAGTAAAATTGGCAAAAGTGTTTATGGCGGCACAACTCAAAAAAGGCAATACCGTTGCATTAACACAAAATGGCTCAGAAAATATTTACATACTACTCAAAGGTAAAGTGGTTTATAAAAAACCCGATGGCGAAGAGATTAAATTCTCCCGTAATGAAATAGTTGTAAAAGGTGTCAATGTCGAAGAAGACGCAAAAGAATTAACCGCTAAATCGAAATCCGTTGTTTTATGCGGAAATCGCCACGAATATTTCAATTTACTTTACAATCAGACGGAAATAGTACAATATATGTTTGAGCGTAAGCAAACTAAAAAGTCTATGTAATTTTTTATTTATTACCAATTAACTAATTAACTAAATATGAAAAAACTTACCACATTACTTTTCGCAATGATTATTGGAATTGTCTTTGCAAACGCGCAAGGCGGTCCAATCGGCAAAGGCGGAAAACAGTTAAACGCAGGAGTTGGATTCTCTGGTTGGGGTATTCCTGTTTATGTCGGAATGGACTTTGGCGTACACCCTGATTTTACATTAGGATTTGAGTTTAACTACCGAAGCTATGATGATAATTTGGATAAACATGATTATAAACACACCATTTGGGGCTTTTTTGGCAATGGTAACTATCATTTCAATAAAATACTTAGTATTCCTTCGCCATGGGATGTTTATGCTGGTTTGAATGTTGGTTTCTACCACTGGTCTTACGACAACGACTGGCATGATGATTGGGACAAAGGAAGCCGAAGTTCTGGTCTTGGTCTTGGTTTACAACTTGGAGCGCGCTACTATTTTGGAAACCTTGGTATCAACCTTGAATTTGGCGGCGGAACAGCATCGGGCGGAAAAATCGGTATTACGTATAAATTTTAATTTCACGAATAAAGCATAAAAAAAAAGCTACTTTTTCGAGTAGCTTTTTTTTATACACAATATCGTTGCTTTATCTCATCGAGCAAATCATTAATCTCCTGAATATCAAGCGTTGTAACAAGTTTTGTGCGAATATCTTTAAAATTGAATAACCCCTTGAAATAGGTTACAAAATGGCGGCGCATTTCGTAAATTCCGCGTGGCGCGCCTTTCCATTCAATAGATTTTTCGAGATGCAGCCTTGCAATTTCAATCTTCTCCTCAAGCTCTGGCACGCCACCCTCTGCGCCCATTTGGAGGTAATGTTTAATTTCCCGAAAAATCCAAGGTCTGCCATAAGTAGCCCTACCTATCATTATTCCGTCCACGCCATAGCGGTCGAACATTTGTTTTGCCTTTGTGCCGCTGTCCACATCGCCATTTCCGATGATTGGAATTTTCATTCGCGGGTTGTTTTTCACATCGCCAATCAGTGTCCAGTCTGCCTCGCCACGATACATTTGCGCCCGTGTTCGCCCGTGAATCGTCAAAGCCCGAATACCCGTATCTTGCAGTCGTTCAGCAATATCGACAATAAATTTGCTTTCGCTGTCCCAACCCAAGCGCGTTTTTACAGTAACAGGAATATGTGTCGCCTCTACGATTTGGCGTGTCATCTCAACCATTTTCGGTATATCGCGCATCATGCCTGCACCAGCCCCACGCGTAGCAATTTTGCGTACCGGACACCCAAAATTAATGTCGATAACATCGGGCTTGTGTTCTGTTGCAATTTTTGCCGATTCCACCATTGCATCAATATTATGTCCGTAAAGTTGTATTCCGGCAGGACGCTCAATTTGGCTGATTTGTAGTTTTTTGAATGTCTTTTCGATATTTCTTATCAAGGCTTCCGATGCAACAAACTCAGTATAAACCATATCGGCACCAAATTCTTTACACAAAAAACGGAAACTGGGGTCGGTAACATCTTCCATCGGAGCTAAAAAAAGTGGCTGCTCCGGCAATTTAATATTTCCAATATCCATGAACTCGAAGAATTAAAATTAAAAATAGGCTACCGCTTGAAAATGCAAGATTTATTCATAAAAAAATATTTTTTTTGGGCGGCTTATAGGGCTTTTCGCTTGTAGTTGCCTTGTGCCTTGCGTTTTT
>JAOZMU010000127.1 GCA_029934165.1 Bacteroidales bacterium | reverse complement strand
AAAACCAATCATGACACTACAAGTAGCTAATATTCTGTGTTTTATGAAACGGAATTGTCAAGTTGGGTTAATATTATAGCAAACCTCAAAGCAGAACTGCTTGAATGTCTGCGAATTATTTTATCTGCTTTGTTTTTGTCTGGTATAAACAAAAAAAGGCTGCCCATGTGGACAGCCTTTTGATAAAAAGTGTGTTAAATTATTTAACAATATTTATTCGCTTAACAGCTACTTTGTCGCCACTTATTATGCGTACGATGTAGGTACCATCAGCATTATTCATGTTAATAAATTCGTTGTTGCTATTCAACATTTTATTAGAAACCATTTTGCCAACTGCATTGTATATTTCTACTTTGCAATTTTCTGCACCTTGGATAGCAAATTGTCCGTTCGATGGATTTGGGAACAATTTGATTTGTGCTGCAAAAATATCGTTGATTCCTGTCAAATTGAGAGTTACATCTTCAACCATGTTTTGATCTACAACTACAACGCTACTTGAGGCAGATTGGTATCCGTTCATTTCTACGGTATAGTCGTAAGTTCCGGCATTTAGGTTTTCAAATACAACCTCACCGCTTGCAGTTGTTGCAAGGGTAGTTGTGCCGATAGTAACATCTGCACCTTCGATTGCTACTGAGTTTTCGTCTGTAACGTTAAAGGTTATTGAGTAAGAAGTTCCTGTTGCTGTTGTTCCAAGAATATCAAATGGCATTCCTTGAGGTTCAATATCAGTTATTGGTGCCCATCCGGCAGAAGTATTACTCTGTGCATTACCTGTTGTTGTACTACCATCTGCAAATTGCAAGTGAGGTACCCAAGGTCCTGAAGTACCACTACCACCAGTAGCCCATTCAATCCAGTATGTTCCTTCTGTAAGCTCAAATGCTGTTACTTCGCAAACAAGTCTCATAATTGGTCTGTCAGTATTATCCAAAACGCCATTAGAAACTCTGTAAATTCCTGACCAGCTCGAAGAAGCTAAAGTTACGTCGCCGGAAGTCCAGAGGTCTTGAATTACCGTACCGCCGCTTGCAGGGTCTCCATCATAAACACGAGCAATTACATCTGTAAAAGTAGAAGGTGAAACAGGTGAACCTGTTTGATAACCATAGAATAAGAATCCGTCAACAGTCCAAGTTTCGCCAGCTGGAACAGTGAAATCGTCTGCAACACTATTTGGTATAGTCATTTGGAATCCAGACCCCCAACTAGTTTGTCCGGCTATTAGTTCCGATAAATCGGCACCGCCTACGCCAGCTCCATGATTTGAAGCTAATTCGTGTTGTTCGTAAATACCTTCAATACTTTGGAAAATAGTTACATCTTGAGCTAATTCATTATCATCAATGTTTCCATCGTCAGTTATAGTTGCTGTTGCTGTTAGTGTAGCCGTAGAAACACCGGTTGGAGTCCAATCCGAGAATGTTATTTCGGCTTCTTCGCCGGATAAAATATCTGGTAATGTACCAGAAGCTGTTCCTGTGTATCCTTCATCACTAATTAAAGTTAAAGTGTAACCAGTTGCAGTTGCAGAACCATTGTTTTTGATTGTAACTATTGGTGCAACAGGGTCGCTATTACTAATGAAAACAGGTGCAATTCCAATAACACTAAGGTCGTTTGCTACTGCTTCTTCAATTTTTAAGTCATCAATATACATAGCAAACATATTTGCATCACTATAACCATGGAATCCGATATAGAACGAGCCGACACCAGGTGTTATCATTATAGTTTCTGTGATATATGTTGTATTGATTATATTGTCGTTATTAAATAACTCTGTTGTAGCGGTAGCTGCTGTTTGTCCGGTACAAAGCGAAACTGCAAGTTTTTCTGGGAATGATGCTGTTCTTGCTCTGTAAGAGAATGATAGCTTGTATGTTTTGCCAGCCTCGAAAACTAATTTAGGAGTAAAGAACCAATCGTCCATTGCAAGCGAACCGTTGTAAAGTATTTCCATTGCATTTGGTTCACTTTGAGGATAGCCTTGTATGGTTTTCCATTCCTTCGTATCTCCGTTATCGTTTGTAACAGCTATACCACAAGGTAGCGTTGGTGCATCAACACCATCAAAGTTTTCTTCCCACGGGAATGTAGAAATTACAGGAACATTACACGTTGTAGCAAATGTAAACGGACCAGCCCAATCGCTAAGGTCTCCGTTGCCACAATCTGCTTGGACGTAGAAATCATAATTTGTCATTTCGGCAAGACTTGTAAGAGAGTATGGATTGTCTGTTGTTCCAACAATTGGAGTTCCGCCTGTAACACCGCCTGTTGTGTTTGTATTAAATCCAGCTTCTCCATATTGTACGTTCCAAGTTCCTGCATCACTTGTCCAGCTAAGTTCTGCTGAAGTTGCTGCTGATGTAGCACCTAAATCTGTAGGTACGAGACATGTAGCTGTGGTTGTGAAAACAAACGGACCTGCCCATGTACTTGTTGAACCTGCTCCACAATCGGTTTGTAAATATAAATCATAAGTTGTTTCCGGGTCGAAACCATTGAGTGTAAGAGGATTATCGCTTGTAGCCGTTCCTGTTCCCGTTGGTACTTCGCCTGTTGCTACAACCTCATAGTTCCATGCTGTTGCTGCGCTTGTAAAGTCCACTTGAACTGAAGTAGCATCCCAGTTAGAAAAAATTACTTGTGTAGGCACTTGACAATCTGGAGCTACATTAATAGCAAAATTATCAAAATAAAGATTAAGGTCTCCTCCAGATACGGTAGATTCAACATAAAAACCAAGCATAATGCTTCCGGTGTGTGTAGAGAGGTCGATAATAACATGATCTCCAGTATTAGAGATAGGCGTTGTTGAGTTCCATTCCTGAAGAACATTATCAGAACTCCAAGTTATTCCATTATCGGTAGAAATAACCACGGCAAATTTGTCGTCATCATTGAGTGTAACCGCAGTAGTACCACTATTTTCGGTTAGAGCTAAGTCAAATTCAAGTTGATATTCAGTTGAGCCATCGCCAAGATTAATAGGGGGTGTAATTGCCCACTCTCTTCTTGTTGAGCCATAGATATTTATTCTTGCAGCACCAGTTGTTCCTACATTACCAAATCCATCTTCTATCCACTGTGAATATGTCGTTGTCATTGTAGTATTTGGCGAAGATAAATAACCTTGTGATTCTGTCCAATAACCCGCAGGGTAGCCATCTTCAAAGTCTTCCAAGTGTTCAGGAATAATAGTTGGGTCAATGGCAGTTGCTGTAAGAGCAGCACTATGCAATCCTTTTGCAGCAGTATTAATATCTAAACTTGCAACTTTTGCTCCTGCACTTGTAGGAGTATAAACTACTGTATATGTAGCAGTTGCTCCATTATCTAAAGAAATAGGATAAGTGTTATCATCGGTAATTGCAAATTCAGTGTCATTAGCTCCAGAGATAACAACATCGCTTGCCGCCGTAATTGTCAATCCGTCTGTTCCCGTATTGGTAATTACAAAATCTTTTGATGCTGTACTTGGTATTACAACTTCGCCAAAATCGTGAGATACCGGATTTATACCAAAAATAGGAGTAGTAGGTAGTAGTCTAAAAACAACATCATCAATAATTATTTCTCTGTAAGTACCACCAAGTCCATGTTTAAAAGCTACTCTTGTATCTGTTCCAGTATAAGAAGTAAAGTCGATAGCATAGTTTGTCATAGTGGTTGTAAGTGTAACAGTTTCAAACGCTGAAAATGTTGCAATGTCATCACAATCGCTCATCGTTCCAACAATGATAGAAGAACCAGCACCACCTTTTGCAGTGAACAATACTTGCAATGTGTTTAATACTGTTTTTGATGTTGGTATAGCATTCGATACAAGAATCAAATCAGCAGCATCATCACCGTAATTATATAATCGACCTACATTGGGGGAACTACTCGCGCCTGACGTTGCAATTGTTTGTACTTTTGCATAATCGCTTGTTGAACTAACTAATCCACGCCATCCGCCCGGAAGTGCTGGTATTTCTACGGCATCAAAGTTTTCGGTATGAGGAATTGTCATGGTATAATCCATACCTATACCACTCAAAGCAATAGCATGATTTACCTTTGCATTTGCCAGAATATCAAGACTTGCCGTGTGTGCGACAAGTGCAGTTGGCAGGTATTTTACAGTAATGTCAAAAGACTCGTCCTCGGCAAGAGAAACAGGAAAGGTTGCATCTGTAGTCCAATCGAACATTGCTAAATCTGTTCCTGAAATCCCGATAGCATCTGCTGCAATATCAATAGTTCCAATACCATTATTACTTATGGTTATTGTTTCAGATTTTTCAACAGACATTTCTGTTTCGCCAAAAGCAACTTCTGTTGGTGCTGTAAAAATTGGTACTGTTGGCAGGACACGTACTAAAATATCATCAACAAATAAAAAATACTGGTCGACATCAGAAAATCCGTGGAAACCTAAGTATAACGGACCAGCTGTCGATGCTGGAATATCTACTACCGCAGTAACGTATCCTATGTTAATAATGTTGTCATTACTAAACAACTCTACCGTAGCTGTTGCTCCGTCTTGTGCTGTACACAAAGATACTGCAAGTTTTTCAGCATAAGTTGAACTTTGTGCTTTATAAGTAAACTTCAATTGGTATGTTTCATTTGCATCAAATGGCATTGCTGGAGTAAAAAACCAATCGTCCATTGCCAAACTGCCATTATATTCAATTCTCATTTGAGTATTACTGCCACTCTCATACGTAATCCACTCTCTTGTGTCATTGTTGGTGTTTTCCACTAAGTACCCAGCAGGTACGTCAGGTGTTGTTACACCGTTGAAATCTTCAAAATAAGGAAATGTAACCGGAGGTGTAGGTGATGCTTCAGTTGTAAACGTGATAACATCAGACCAATTACTTACATCTTTTGTTCCACAGTCTGTTTGAATATACACATCATAATCTGTTTCTGCTGTCAATCCATTTAATACATAAGGATTTGCGTTGACACCCGAAACTGTTGTTCCTGTGCCTTGTGTAAAACCAACTTCGCCATACTCTATGTTCCATAAAGTTGCTGTGCTTGTCCACATTAAAACAACTGTACTGTCAGTTTCGTTGCTTGTAACAAAATCTGTTGGAGCTTCGCAAGTACTTGGCGTAACATAGCTATCGCATGTGTGCGTACCTAAATTTGTCCATGTGTTTTGTGGAGATTCGTCCCACTCTGCAAGTGTAAACGTCGAATTACCAGCATCAATGGTAGATTTTTTGACAAAGGTAGTGTTTTCGCCCCACATACCAGCTGTCATATCGCCTATTGCATCAACAATAACATCTGTCCCATCTTCGTAAGTTCCGTTGTTATTAACGTCCTTTACAAGAGCAACAGGGTCGTTGCCGTTAAAGCCAGTAATCCCATTGTTTGCAAAATCGCCCACGCTCACAATGCCAGCATCTGAACTGCTGTTATATACAACAAACACATCTCCAGACGAAACAGTATGCCCATCCTCGAAAAGTGTTATATCTCCATCTGTCCAATTTTTTGTTCCATCTTGGTTAGATATTTTAATCATAAAATAATTATCTACGCCCCCTGTGCGTAATACAATAGGTGCATTTGTCCCATTGTAAATTTCAAGAGCTTTGTTGTTGCTGCTTCCCTCAACATATTCCGAGAAGAAAAGCTCTGTTGGTTGGGCAAAAGATGCCGCAGAAACCAACAACGCAACAAAAAGCATCAAAAACCTTTGTGTAACTTTTTTCATTGTAAATTAATTTTAATTAAAAATATGTTATTTAACAATTTTCAAATGTAATAAAATAATTAACAATTTAAAAACATTTATTCTATTTTTTATGAAAAAAAATGAGTTTATGGACACTATTGATTGGTATGGCGAAGCTAAGGTCTAATACCTATTTTTTATAAAACGTTTAAGCTGTGAATTAACAACTTAGGTTAATAAAAAGTGTAAGAACTTTTGTAAGAGTACTTACACCGACAAGTATGACAAATAAAAAATTATTGTACTTTTGCATAAAACAAAACAACACGCAATGGGCGCAGAACTAAATTTATTACCCATATCTAAATGGTTCAATAACATTGAATTAGACTATCTACTAATCGCAGGACCTTGTAGCGCAGAGAGTCAATTGCAAATGATAGAAACAGCTCAAGCTATACATGAGGTAAAGCGCGTAACTGTCTTTCGTGCAGGCATTTGGAAACCACGAACACGTCCCGGTTCTTTCGAGGGAGTCGGCGCAGTAGGATTACCGTGGCTGCAAGAAGTAAAAAACAAATTCGGACTACTGACGGCTACCGAAGTGGCAACACCAGAACACATCAAACAAGCTATATATCACGGAGTTGACATACTTTGGATTGGAGCGCGAACCACCGCAAACCCGTTTTCTATACAAGCACTTGCAGACGCACTCATCGGAGTCGATATTCCTGTTCTAATCAAAAACCCTGTCAATCCAGATATTCAGTTGTGGGTAGGTGCGCTAGAACGCATCAATAAAGCTGGTATTACCAAGCTTGGCGTAGTTCATCGTGGCTTTTTTCCTTTCGAGAAAACCGAATTACGCAATATCCCAAAATGGGAAATTGCCATAGAGCTGAAAGAGATGTTTCCTGAACTACCAATGATTTGCGACCCAAGTCATATTTCGGGCAATTCCGAGTTTGTTCCATTCATCGCACAAAAGGCTTTAGACTTGAATATGAACGGTTTAATGATAGAATCGCACATAAACCCAAGCGTTGCTCTCAGCGATGCAAAACAACAATTGTCTCCAACAGAATTACTTAAACTTTTTGACGAATTGATTTTTAGACGCACGGCAACAAACGGTAATTCGTCCGACAAATTCATTGACAAACTTCGCGAAAAAATAGATTTGATTGATATTCAAATGCTTGATTTATTGGCACAACGCATGGATATTATCAGTGATATTGGCAAGTATAAACAACAAAACAATATGTCGATTCTTCAATTACGACGCTGGCAAAATATCATTAAAAGTAGGATTGCCTATGGAGAAAAAGTAGGATTGAAAAAAGACTTTGTCAAAAAAATATTGCAAATAGTACACAAAGAATCCATCAACAAACAAAGCGATTTGTACCAACATAGAAAACCCTTTAACAAATAAACCTTATACTGATGAAAACAAGCGTTTTAAAGCAAATATCAATAGGAATAAGCTCTCATTTTAGCGCACTCGGAATTGTTTTCTCAAAAAATTTCCGATGGACACTACTTGTTCCAATAATTTTAAGCATTACTATTTTTGCATCTCTCTATGAACTAATGGATTGGATTGGCGATTTTGCAATTATTTGGGTCAAAGAACAAACAAATTTCGGCTCTTCAGATTTCTTTCTGCACGAATATTTTGGCGATTTATTTTCTGGTATTATTTGGCTCTCTTTCAAAATTATGTTTTTCTTTATTTTCGCATGGTTTGGTGGGCAAATTGTATTGATTTTAATGTCGCCAGTCCTTGCATATTTATCCGAAAAAACAGAGTCTCTTCTTAACAAAATCGAACACTCAACAAATGCAAAACAATTTGTTGCAGATACGCTCCGAGGCATCGGAATTGCTGTCAAAAACTTGTTTTTTCAGATTACATTATCAATTGGCTTACTGCTGTTTAGCTTTATTCCAATAATTGGCGCAATAGCTCCAGTTTTCTTGTTTCTTTCGGCATGCTATTTTGCCGGATTTTCTTATCTCGACTATTACAATGAATGCCAACGCCTTACGATTGGGCAAAGTTTGGCGTTTATCCGCAGTCATAAGTGGTTAGCTATAACCGTTGGAGCTTTATTTGTCATTACATCTGCAATTCCAGTTATCGGAATTTACATTGCTTCGTTTGTTGCCCTCTTTTCTTCGGTAGCAGGCACTATTGCAATGCACAAAATAAACTCAAAAAAATGAATTAGAGCGAAGATTAAATTAACCTATACCATTATTTGCTGTTTGTTGCTGATTTTTAGCCAAATAGTAAATCGTTGTCTCAATATTAAAAAGTGCATGGCACTTAAGTTTCGGTATGGTTAATTTTATTAAATATTAATAACCAAAATTCTTTTTGCATTGCTTAATGAATTAAACAATAGTATTATTTTATGCAACTATTCAAAATAATATAACGAAAGCCACCTACTTTTCAGAAAGTAATTCTAACATTTTCCTTGCATTACTGTTATTTGAGTTCAGCGTTAACGACTTTTTAAGGTCTAAGACTGGGATGTTAATAATTGATTATTTTGTACCCTATATGT